>JAVHLY010000032.1 GCA_031081585.1 Armatimonadota bacterium | reverse complement strand
TCCCGGATGCTCTGCGAGCTCATGGTGCCTCCTGATCCGGTAACCGGATTTATGAGGCAACACTACCCCGCTCGGTAACCTGAATTATGAGGCGGATCGGGGGGTTGACAATCCGCACCCCTCTCTGCTAGCCTCCGTCGTAACTTCAGGCAGCGCCGTGGCCGAGCGCAGGCCGGGGTCTCCTGGAGGCTATACGGCGGCGAAGGAAGTGCGCCTAGGGTTCCACGGCGCCCACAAGGTGCCGGTCGGTCCAAGCGGCGCAGGCGGGCCCGGGTGGTCCGCTACACCGTCAGGACAAAAGCCTGAGGGATAGGTTCCTCGCGGGACACTATTCGCTCGGGCGTTTTTCTTTCGCACCGAGCGCAGGCGCTGCCCACCAGGCAGTGGCGATGAGGGGAAGCAGTAGGCCGTCGGAGCGGTGGTGAGAGAGCCGGGCCAGGTGCGAGCCGGCCACCGCCCCGCCGCCGAACTCGTCCCCGAGCCGTAGGGTCGACGGCCACCGGCTCAGGCCCTACCGGTCGCCCCCGATATCGGGCGAAGAGTTCCAGGGCGCAGGGCGCACGCCGGGCGGCGCCAGCCCCTGGAAGTAAGGTGGTACCACGGAGCCATCCGTCCTTACGGGTGGCTTTGTCCGTTTTTCGAGGGCGCACGGCTGACGCCCAGCGCCGACCCCGGCTGGCGCAGGCGGCAGCCGGCGGGCAGGCGGCGGACGGCAGTGCCGACCGCGACGGGGAGCGCGCGCCGCCGGCGCTGCAGAGACTGCACGAGAAGGGAGGGAGACCAGGCATGGCCACGAGCGCCGTCCAGGCCACACCCACGGGGAGCGGGAGGGAGGTGGCCGTCCGCATCGGGGCGCAGGTCCTCGTCGAGACCCTCCGCCGCCTGGGAGTGACCGCCATCTTCGGCCACCCGGGCGGGGCGGCGCTGCCCATCTACGACGCCCTCTACGACGCCCGCGACATCGCCCACGTGCTCGTCCGCCACGAGCAGGTGGCGGCGCACGCCGCGGTCGGCTACGCGCGGGCCACGGGGCGGGTGGGGGTCTGCCTGGCCACCTCGGGGCCCGGGGCCACCAACCTCGTCACCGGGCTCACCGACGCCTACATGGACTCGATCCCTGTCGTGGCCATCACCGCCCAGGTGCCCACCGCGGTCATCGGCCGCGACGCCTTCCAGGAGGCCGACATCATCGGCCTGACCCTGCCCATCACCAAGCACAGCTACCTCGTGCGCGACCCTGCCGACCTGCCCGCCGCCCTCACCGAGGCCTTCGCCGTGGCCGCCAGCGGCCGCCCCGGGCCGGTGGTGGTCGACGTGCCCCGCGACGTCTCCCAGACCCCCCTGGCCGCCACCCGCGGCGAGCCGGCGCCCTCGCGCCGCGCCGGCCCGCGCGCCCCGCACGCCGGGCAGATCGCCGCGGCCGCAGCGCTCCTGCGCGACGCCCGCCGCCCGGTCATCTACGCCGGGGGCGGGGTGATCAGCGCCGGGGCCTCCGTCGAGCTCACCCGCCTGGTCGACCAGACCGGCGTGCCGGTGACGGTCACCCTCATGGGCAAGGGGGCCATCGACGAGCACCACCCCCGCTGCCTGGGGATGCTCGGCATGCACGGCACCGTCTGCGCCAACTATGCCGTCGACGCCGCCGATGTCGTGCTGGCGGTGGGGGTGCGCTTCGACGACCGGGTGACCGGACGGCTGCGCGACTTCGCCCCGCAGGCGCGCTTCATCCACATCGACATCGACCCGGCGGAGATCGGCAAGAACAAGCCCGCCCACGTCCCCATCGTCGCCGACGCCCGCGCCGCGCTGGGCGCCCTGGCCGACGCGCTGCCCGACCCGCTGCCGCTGGAGGCCTGGTGGCGGCAGCTCGAGGAGTGGCAGGCGCGCTACCCGCTGCGCTACCGCCAGGGCGACGACGTGATCAAGCCCCAGTTCGTCTGCGAGACGCTCGCCCGGCTCACCGGGGACCGCGCCGTGGTCGTCACCGACGTCGGCCAGCACCAGATGTGGGCGGCGCAGTTCTGCCGGCCGCGCGCGCCCCGCACCTTCATCAGCTCTGGAGGACTGGGGGCGATGGGCTTCGGGTTCCCGGCAGCCCTCGGCGCCCAGGTGGCCCGACCCGACGCCACGGTGGTGGCGCTGGTGGGCGACGGCGGCTTCCAGATGACGATGCAGGATCTCATCACGGCGGTGGAATGGCGCCTGCCGGTGAAGGTCGTCGTGCTCAACAACGGCTCGCTGGGGATGGTGCGGCAGTGGCAGGAGTTTTTCTACCGCCAGCGCTACTCGCACGTCTTCCTGCGCAACCCCGACTTCGCCCGCCTGGCCGAGGTCTTCGGAGCGCAGGGGCGCAGCGTGCGGCGGCCGGACGAGGTCGAGGCGGCCCTGGCCTGGATGCTGGCGGTGCCGGACGGCCCCTGCGTGCTGGACGTTCACGTCGACCCGCAGGAGAACTGCCTGCCCATGATCCCCTCGGGCCAGTCGGTCAAGGAGATGATCCTTGGCTAGCGCCGCGCCCACCCCGCAGCCCGGAACGGCCGCCGCCACCGCCACGGCCAACGGCGGCGGGGGCGGGCCGCGGACGCTGGGCGTGCTCGTGGAGATGCGCGCGGCGGTGCTGGAGCGCGTGGCGGGGCTGCTGCGCCGCCGCGGCTACCCGGTGCGCGAGCTGGTCCTGGGGCGCACCGAGGAGCCGCACCTGGCCCGCCTCTTCGTCGTGCTGGAGGAGGGGGCGTCCGGCGAGCAGGTGGCCAAGAACCTGAACAAGCTCGTGGACGTGCGGCGGGTGGCCGACCTGAGCGCCCAGCCCACGGTGGTGCGGGAGCTGGCGCTCATCAAGGTGGACGTCACGCCGGGGACCCGCCAGGAGGTGCTGCTGGCCGCGCGGGTCTTCCGCGCCCGGGTCGTGGACATGGGGGAACGCACGCTCACCCTCGAGGTGAGCGGACGTCCCGAGAAGGTCGACGCCCTCTACCGCCTCCTGCGCCGCTACGGGGTGCGGGAGCTGGTCCGGTCGGGCCCGCTCGCCCTGGTGCGCGGGCCGCAGAGCACCTGAGCACGGCTGACGGAGGGAGGGGAGCACGCATGGCACGCATCTACTACGACGCCGACGCCAGCCTGGCGCCGCTGCGCGAGCGGCGCGTCGCCGTGATCGGCTACGGCAGCCAGGGGCACGCCCACGCGCTCAACCTGCGGGACAGCGGCATCGACGTGGTCGTGGGCCTCTACCCCGGCAGCCGCTCCTGGGCCGCCGCCCAGGAGGCCGGGCTGGCGGTGCGGGAGACGGCCGAGGCGGCGCGCGAGGCCGACGTCGTCGTCCTCCTCATCCCCGACGAGGTGCAGGGCCAGGTCTACCGGGAGGCCATCGCTCCGCACCTGCGCGCGGGACGGGCGCTGGCCGTGGCGCACGGCTTCAGCCTCCACTACCACCAGGTGGTCCCGCCGCCGGACGTGGACGTCTTCATGGTCGCCCCCAAGGCCCCCGGCCACCTGATGCGCCGGCAGTTCGTGGCCGGGCAGAGCGTGCCCGCCCTGCTGGCCATCCACCAGGACGCCTCGGGCGGGGCCAGGGAGCTGGCGCTCGCCTACGCCCGGGGCGTGGGGTGCACGAAGGCGGGCGTGATCGAGACCACCGTGCGCGAGGAGGTGGAGAGCGACCTCTTCGGGGAGCAGGCCGTGCTCTGCGGCGGGGTGACCGAGCTCATCAAGGCCGGCTTCGACACCCTGGTCGAGGCCGGCTACCAGCCGGAGATCGCCTACTTCGAGTGCCTCAACGAGCTGAAGCTCATCGTCGACCTGCTCTACGAGGGGGGGCTCGCCTGGATGCGCCACTCCGTCAGCAACACCGCCGAGTACGGCGACCTGACCCGCGGCCGGCGCATCATCACCGAGGCCACCCGGGCGGAGATGCGCCGCCTGCTGCGCGAGATCCAGGACGGCACCTTCGCCCGCGAGTGGATCCTGGAGAACCAGGCCGGCCGGCCGGTGCTGGAGGCGCGGCGACGGGAGGAGGCGGCCCACCCCATCGAGGAGGTGGGGCGGCGGCTGCGCGCCATGATGCCCTGGCTCGCCACCCGCCCGGAGGTGGCCGCGGCCGGAGGACGCTGAGGTGAGCGCCACGGTGCCCACCGACCGGGTGGCCATCTTCGACACGACCCTGCGCGACGGGGAGCAGGCCCCCGGCTTCGCCATGACCCCGGAGGAGAAGGTGCGGGTGGCCCGCGCCCTGGAGGCGCTGCGCGTGGACGTCATCGAGGCGGGCTTCCCCATCGCCTCCCGCAGCGACTTCGCCGCCGTCCAGGCGGTGGCGCACGAGGTGCGGGAGGTCACGGTGGCGGCGCTCGCCCGCACCGTCCCCGCGGACATCGAGGCGGCGGCCGAGGCCCTGCGCGGGGCGGCGCGGCCGCGTCTCCACACGTTCATCGCCACCTCCGACGTCCACCTGACCTACAAGCTGGGCAAGACCCGCGCGCAGGTCCTGGAGGAGGTGGAGCGGGCGGTGCGCCAGGCCCGGCGCCTGGTCCCGGAGGTGGAGTTCTCCGCCGAGGACGCCAGCCGCACCGACCCCGCCTACCTGGTGGAGGTCTTCCGCACCGCCGTGGCGGCGGGGGCCCGGGTGCTGAACATCCCGGACACCGTCGGCTACGCCACGCCCGAGGAGTTCGGCGCGCTGGTGCGCCGGGTCTGCGAGGCGGTGGCCGACATGCCGGGCGCGCACGGGGAGCCCGTCACGGTGAGCGTCCACTGCCACGACGACCTGGGCCTGGCGGTGGCCAACTCGCTGGCCGGCGTGGCCGCCGGCGCGCGCCAGGTGGAGTGCACGGTGAACGGCATCGGCGAGCGCGCCGGCAACGCCGCGCTCGAGGAGGTGGTGATGGCGCTGCGCACGCGGCGCGACCGCTACGGGGTCACGGTGGGCGTGGAGACCACGCGCCTTTCGGCCACGAGCGCGCTGGTGGCCGCCGTCACCGGGGTGGCGGTCCCGCCCAACAAGGCCATCGTGGGCGCCAACGCCTTCGCCCACGAGGCCGGGATCCACCAGCACGGCGTGCTGCGCCACCCCGCCACCTACGAGATCATGCGCCCGGCCGACGTGGGGGCGGAGGGACGCCTCGTGCTGGGGCGCCACTCCGGGCGTCACGCCCTGCAGCACGCGCTGGAGGCGCAGGGGATCCGCCTCGACGAGGCGGCGCTGGAGGCGGCCTTCCAGGCGTTCAAGGCGCTGGCGGAGGCGCGCAAGTACATCACCGCCGAGGACCTGCGGGCCCTCGTGCCGACGCCGGCGGCGGGGGCGCCGTCAGGCCCGGGGAAAGCGCAGTGGTGGGGATGACGCTGACCGAGCAGATCCTGGCGGCCCACGCGGGTGTCCCGCGGGTGACCCCCGGAGAGGTCATCGAGGTGCGGGCGGACTTCGTCTTCGCCAACGACATCACTGCCCCGCTGGCCATCCGCGAGTTCGAGCGCATGGGGGCCCGGCGCGTCTTCGACCCCGAGCGGGTCGCCATCGTCTTCGACCACTACGTGCCGGCGAAGGACATCGCCTCGGCGGAGCAGTGCCGCATCGCCCGCGAGTTCGCCCGCCGCCACCACCTGCCGCACTTCTACGACGTGGGCCGATCCGGCATCGCCCACGTCCTGCTGGCCGAGGAGGGGTTCGTCGTTCCGGGAGACGTCTTCTTCGGCGCCGACTCCCACAGCTGCAACCACGGGGCGCTCGGCGCCTTCGCCACCGGGGTGGGCTCCTCCGACCTGGCCGCGGCCATGGCCCTGGGGCGCCTGTGGATGCGCGTGCCGGAGACCGTGCGCTACGAGTTCCGCGGCCGCCTGCGGCCCTGGGTGACCGGCAAGGACCTGATCCTGCACGTCATCGGCGACATCGGCGTGGACGGCGGGCGCTACGGGGCCATGGAGTTCGTGGGGGAGGCGTTGCAGGACCTGACCATGGACGAGCGCTTCTCCATCACCAACATGGCGGTCGAGGCGGGCGCCATGAACGGCATCATGGAGGCCGACGAGACGGTGCTGGCCTGGGTGCGCCCCCGCGCCCGCCGCCCCTGGACCGTCTACCGCAGCGACCCGGACGCGCGCGTGGCCGGGGTGCGCACCTACGACGTCTCGACGCTGGAGCCGGTGGTGGCGGTCCCGGCGTCGCCCGGCAACGTGGTCCCCGTGCGCGAGGTGGCGGGCGTGCGCGTGGACCAGGTCTTCATCGGCACCTGCACCAACGGACGGCTGGAGGACCTGCGCCTGGCCGCACGGGTGCTGGCCGGCCGCCGCGTCCACCCGGAGACGCGCCTGCTGGTCATCCCGGCCACCCCCGCGGTCTACCGGCAGGCGCTCGCGGAGGGGCTGCTCCAGGCCTTCCTCGACGCCGGGGCGGCGGTGAGCACGTCCACGTGCGGGCCCTGCATCGGCGGCCACATGGGCGTGCTGGCGGACGGCGAGGTGTGCGTCTCCACCAGCAGCCGGAACTTCGTGGGCCGCATGGGCCACCGCCAGAGCCGCGTCTACCTGGCCAACCCGGCAGTGGCGGCGGCGGCGGCCGTGGCGGGGCGTCTGGTGCACCCCGCCGACGTCGTGCGCGACCTGGTCCCGGCCTGAGGGGGGCGCGGGTGATGCAGCTGCGCGGACGCGCCCACCTCCTCGGCGACCACGTCGACACCGACGGCATCATCCCGGCGCGCTACCTGGTCACCACCGACCCCGGCGAGCTGGCCCGCCACTGCTTCGAGGACCTGGACCCCACGCTGCGGGAGCGCATCCGGCCGGGCGACATCCTGGTGGCCGGCCAGAACTTCGGCCAGGGGAGCAGCCGCGAGCACGCGCCCATCGCCATCAAGGGGCTCGGGGTCGGGGCGGTGGTGGCGCGCTCCTTCGCCGGGATCTTCCACCGCAACGCCTGCAACGTGGGCCTGCCGCTGGTGGAGTGCGCCGAGGCCCGCGACCGGGTGCGCGACGGGGACGAGGTGGAGGTCGACCTGACCGCCGGGTGGGTGGTGAACCACACCCGCGGCGAGCGCTACGCCATCACCCCGCTGCCGCCGTTCATGCGGTACCTGCTGCAGTCGGGCGGGATCGTCGAGTATGTCCGGGCGGCGCTGGCCGCCGCGGAGGCGGGCGGCGCCGCCCCCTGAGCGGTGTGCCGATGATGGTGCGTGAACGACTGGGCGCCAAGGCAAAGGAGGTCATGGGATGACGGACCGGGAGCAGGACGGGCAGACGCCACACCGGCCCTCGGCGGAGGCAGAGGTGCCGCGGGCCAACGAGGAGCCGTGGGAGCGGGACCGGCGCGAGCGTGAACGCCGTGCTGCCGAGCGCGAGGCCGGCTGGGTGCGCGAGCGGATCCAGCAGCTCTTCTAGGTGACGCGGCAGGCGGACCCGATGCCGACCGGCGCCGGCGGCACGGGCGCGCGCCCGGACGGCTGGACGATCGCCGTCCTGCCCGGCGACGGCATCGGGCCGGAGGTCACGGCCGAGGCGGTGCGCGTCCTGCTGGCGGCGGCCGAGCGCGCCGGCGTGCGCGTGCACCTGCGCGAGGGGCGCATCGGCGGGGCGGCCCTCGACGCCACGGGCGACCCGCTGCCGGCCGAGACGCTGCGGCTGTGCCGGGAGGCCGACGCGGTCCTGCTCGGCGCCGTCGGCGGTCCGCGCTGGGACGGCCGGTCCCAGGAGCACCGGCCCGAGCGCGGCCTCCTGCGGCTGCGCCAGGCCCTCGGCGTCTACGCCAACCTGCGGCCCGTGCGCCTGCCGCCGTCACTGGTGGACGTCTCGCCGCTGCGTCCCGAGCGCGTGGGCGGCACCGACCTGGTGATCGTCCGCGAGCTCGCCGGCGGCGCCTACTTCGGCGAGCCCCGCTGGTACCGCGACGAGGAAGCGGTGGACACGATACGCTACCGGGCGGAGGAAGTCCGCCGCGTGGCCCGCGTCGCCTTCGCCCTCGCCCGGGGGCGGCGGCGGGAGGTGGTCTCGGTGGACAAGGCGAATGTCCTGGCGACCTCGGTGTTGTGGCGGACCGTGGTGGAGGCGGAGGCCCGCGCCCATCCGGACGTGGCGGTGCGTCACCTGCTGGTGGACGCCTGCGCCCTGGAGCTCGTGCGGGCCCCGCGCCGGTTCGACGTGGTCCTGACGGAGAACCTCTTCGGCGACATCCTGAGCGACGGGGCCGCCGGGCTGGTGGGCTCGCTCGGCCTGCTGCCGTCGGCCAGTGTCGGAGAGACGCATCCGTGGCTGTACGAGCCCGTGCACGGCTCCGCGCCTGACCTGGCGGGGCGGGGCGTGGCCAATCCGCTCGGGGCCATCCTCAGCGTGGCGATGATGCTGCGAACTTCGCTCGGTCATCCGGAGCTGGCGACGGCGGTGGAGCAGGCGGTCGACGAGGTCCTGCAGGCCGGCATCCGCACCCCGGACCTCGGCGGGACGGCCACGACGGCCGCGGTGGGCGAGGCCGTCGCGTCCGCCCTCCAGGAAGGTCAACCGCTCGTCGGGGGCAGGCCCGCATGAGCCCCCCGGCGGTCCCCCGTCCCCACAGCCGGCGGCTCCTCGACGGCCCCGAGCGCGCGCCCGCCCGAGCCTACTTCCGCGCCGTGGGCTACAGCGACGACGACCTCCGGCGGCCGCTCATCGGCGTGGCCCACGCCTGGATCGAGCTGATGCCCTGCAACATCCACCTGCGCGACCTGGCCGCCCACGTCAAGGCCGGCATCCGCGCCGCCGGCGGCACGCCGGTGGAGTTCAACACCATCGCCGTCTCCGACGGCATCGCCATGGGCACCCCGGGCATGCGCAGTTCGCTGGTCAGCCGCGAGGTGATCGCCGACTCGATCGAACTCGTGGCCCGCGGGCACCTCCTCGACGGCCTGGTCGCCATCACGGGGTGCGACAAGACCATTCCCGGGGCGGTGATGGCCCTGGTGCGTCTCGACCTGCCCGGCCTGATGTTGTACGGCGGCTCCATCCAGCCCGGCCGCTACCAGGGGCGGGATGTGACGATCCAGGACGTCTTCGAGGCCGTGGGCGCCTACCAGGCCGGGCGCCTCTCGCTGGAGGAGCTGTACGCGCTCGAAGCGATCGCCTGTCCCGGGCCGGGGGCGTGTGGCGGGCAGTTCACCGCCAATACCATGGCCATGGCCTTCGGGATGCTGGGGATCGCCCCCATGGCGGCCTCCGACCTGCCGGCCACCCATCCGGAGAAGGCCGCGGCGGCGGCAGAGGTCGGCCGGCTGGCGGTGGAGCTGGTCCGGCGGGAGGTGGGCGCACGGCGCTTCGTCACGCGCGAAGCCCTCGAGAACGCCATCGCCGCCGTGGCCGCGAGCGGCGGGTCGACCAACGCCGTCCTCCACCTGCTGGCTGTGGCCCACGAGGCCGGGGTCCCGCTCGACCTGGAGGACTTCGACCGCATCAGCGCGCGCACACCCCTGCTGGCCGACCTGAAGCCGGGCGGGCGGTTCGTCGCCACCGACCTCCACCGCGCCGGCGGCACCCGCCTGCTGGCGCGCCGGCTCCTCGACGCGGGGCTCCTCCACGGCGACGCGCCCACGGTCACCGGCCGGACGATCGCCGAGGAGGCGGCGCTCGCCGAGGAGGCCCCCGGGCAGGAGGTCGTGCGCCCCCTGCACGCCCCGCTCCGCCCACACGGAGGGTTGGCCATCCTACGTGGCAGCCTGGCCCCGGAGGGGTGCGTGGTGAAGCTGGCCGGTCACGAGCGCCTCGTCCACACCGGCCCAGTCCGCGTCTTCGATCGCGAGGAGGAGGCGTTCGCGGCGGTCCGCGAGCGGCGGATCCACCCGGGCGACGTCGTGGTGATCCGCTACGAGGGGCCGGTGGGCGGACCAGGGATGCGGGAGATGCTCGCCGTCACCGGGGCCCTCGTCGGAGCGGGATTGGGCGAGTCCGTGGCGCTCATCACGGACGGGCGTTTCTCCGGCGCCACCCATGGGTTGATGGTGGGGCACGTGGCCCCTGAGGCCGCCGTGGGCGGCCCCCTGGCCGCGCTGCGCGACGGTGACGAGATCACCATCGACGTCCCGGCCCGGCGTCTGGACGTGGCCCTGCCGCCCGAGGAGCTGGCTGCCCGCCTGCGCGCCTGGCCCGGCCCGCCTGCAGCCTCCCGGGATGGGGCAGGGGTGCTGGCCAAGTACGCCCGGCTCGTCTCCTCGGCGTCGAAGGGTGCGGTGACCACGGCCTGAGGATACCGAACGCGACTCGCCCCGGGGCGAGCGTGACGCACGACCGGCGTCGGAGCGCCCCGGCCCGGCGTTATCGCGGCGTGAACGGCGCTCTGCCCGAGGCGCGGCGTCCCGGGCCGTGGGACCGGCGCACGGGCCGGGCACGAGTCCATTGACGGAGGCCCGGTTCGCCCTCATACTGGACCTCGCATCAGGAGCGGTCCCGACGCGGACCCGGCAACCTGGGACGGACACCCAAGGTGCCTGCCTGCCGCCCGGCTGAGCCGGCGGCGGGGATGCGGTCTCGACAGGCCCCGGCCTGGACGAGGCAACCGTGTCCGATGGCAGCCCGCGCTCCTGGTGGAGAGCGGGCGTTGATGTTTTCTGGGGGTCCGCAGACGGCGTTCCGAGAGGAGGGAGAGATGGCCCGGCACCTGCGCTGTCGCCTCTGTGGCACGACCTACCCGCTCGAGCCCCGCTACGTCTGTGAGGAGTGCCTCGGACCGCTCGACGCCGTGAGCGTGGTCGAGGGCGGGCCCGCCGGGAGCGGGAGCGGGGAGGCGGAGGCCCTCCGCCGCACCATCAGCGCGGGACCGCCCACCCTGTGGCGCTACGCGCCGTTCCTGCCGGTCGACCCCGACCCCGCGAGCGACCTGGGCGCCGGCTGGACGCCGCTGCTGCCCGCCCCGCGCCTGGGCGCCGCGCTGGGGCTGCGGCGCCTCTACCTGAAGAACGACGCCGCGAACCCCACCTGGTCGTTCAAGGACCGCGTCGTCGCCGTGGGGATCGCGGCGGCGCGCCAGTTCGGCTTCACCGTGGCGGCGTGCGCCTCCACCGGCAACCTGGCCAACGCCGTGGCCGCCTGCGCCGCCCGGGCCGGCCTGCGGGCCGTCGTCTTCGTGCCGCGCGGGCTCGAGGCGGAGAAGCTCGTCCTCTCGGCGGTGTACGGCGCGACGATCGTCGAGGTCGACGGCACCTACGACGACGTCAACCGCCTCTGCACCCAGGTGGCCGACGAGTACCGCTGGGCCTTCCTCAACGTGAACCTCCGCCCCTACTACGCCGACGGGGCCAAGACCCTGGGCTACGAAGTGGCGGAGCAGCTCGGCTGGCGGCTGCCCGACCACGTGGTCGTGCCCATGGCCTCGGGCAACCTGCTGGTGAAGATCGCGCGCGCCTTCGCGGAGCTGGCCGAGGTCGGCCTGGCGGCGGCGCGACCGGTGCAGGTCCACGGCGCCCAGCCTGCGGGCTGCGCGCCCATTGCCGCGGCCTTCGCCGCCGGGGCGGCGCAGGTGGCGCCGGTGCGGCCGCAGACCGCGGTGCGCTCGCTCGCCATCGGGAGCCCGGCCGACGGCCTCTTCGCCCTCCGGGCGATCCGCGACAGCGGCGGCCGGGCAGTGGCGGTGACGGATGAGGAGGCCGCCGACGCCGTCGCCCTGCTGGCGCGCACCGAGGGGCTCTTCACCGAGAGCGCCGGCGGCGTCACCGTGGCGGCGCTGCGGCGCCTGGCGCAGGCGGGCGCCGTCGACCCCGAGGCGACGGTGGTGGTCTACCTCACGGGGATGGGGCTGAAGACGCGGGAGAACCTGGTCCCGCTCCCCGGGCCCGTCGCCATCCGGCCCACGCTGGCGGCGTTCGAGGCGGCGGTGTTGCCGCGCCTGGAGGGCGTGGCTGCGGCCGCTGCGGGTGCCGGCGCCGCTGCGGCAGGAGGTGAGGGCTGATGCCCCGGGTGCGCATCCCCGCCCCGCTCCGCCAGCACGCCGACGGTCAGCGCGAGGTGGCGGTGGCGGGTGCCACGCTGGGCGAGGTCCTGCGCGCCCTGACCGAGCGCTGGCCCGGGCTGCGCCCGCGGCTGCTCGACGGCGACGGCGGGCTCCACCCGTTCGTGAGCGTCTTCGTGGACGGTGAGGACGTGCGCCTGCTCCAAGGACTCCAGACCCCGTTGCGGGCTGACGCCGAGGTGACGATCCTGCCGAGCATGGCCGGCGGCGCCGAGCGGCCGTGACGGCCTAGCCCTTCACCGCCGCGGCCAGGATGCCGCGCACGAGGGCCCGCTGCAGGGCAAAGAAGACGGCCACCGGCAACGCCATGGAGACGAAGGCCGCTGCCGTCAGCAGCTGCCAGTTCTGCCCCCTGAGGGTGGAGAGGACCTCGCGCCCGCGGAAGGGCATCCAGGCCAAGGCATAGGCGGCGTAGTTCTGCAGGGTGAAGGTCCAGGGCGGCCGCAGCGCGGTCCACCAGTCGGTCGAGGCCACGCCGCGGCGGCCGGAAGGAGCTCACCAGCAGGCCCAGGGTGGGCAGGAGCCACAGCAGGCAGACCCCCAGGACGACCAGGTGCGGTGATCGTCGGCGCCAGCAGGGGGACGATCACCCGCCAGAGATGGCCACGGTGTCGGGCCGCGGGTGCAGCTGGACGCGCAGCGTCCTCATCCTCGAGAGTCGAGCTCCGCCGCCGGCCAGCGCCGACCTACCGGGCCCTCGCGCGTTGACGCCCCCCGGCCGGCACCTGCCCGGCCGGCTGCTCGGGCGCGGTGCCCAACCGGTGCTCGTAGCTGAGCGCCCCGCCGAGCCATCCCGCGTAGCCCAGTCCCAGGACCCCGATGAGCGAGAGGATGTACCCGGTCGGCGTCTGTGGGGTACGCCAGCGCAGGTACAGGTTCACGGCGTAGAGGGCGACCACGACCAGGTTGACGACCATGTGGCGGGTCGCCGTGCCCCGCACCTCCGGTCCCATGGGGATGGTGAGGTAGTCGACGAACCCGAAGAGGGCGGCCAGCAGGCCGCCCACCAGCCCGAAGGCAATGAGCCAGGTCCCCATGGCCGTCCAGAAGTCGGAGCCGCCCAGCAGGGAGAAGATGTCGGCAACCAAGGAGCCGACGAAGAAAGCGATGGGAAACGGCACGAGCATCGGGTGAATCGGGTGACGCCACAGCGTGGCCTTGCCCTGCATGATCTGACCCTCCTCTGGTCCTCCCCTGAACCTTTTCCCTTGCTCACCCCCATGCTTGCTGTCCTGTGTCGCGGTCCTCAAGTCAGTCTCGGCCGTCAGACAAGCCTGTCTTGTTTCGCGGACACCGCGCGGTGGTAACCCCCACTCGGAGGTGATGACCATGGTGCACCATCAGCACGACGTGATCCGCCGCTACCTGCAGGACGCCCTGGCGGCCGAGCAGAGCTTCGAGAACCAGCTCAAGCAGTTCGCCGAGGATAGCCAGCAGCCGGAGCTGCAGCAGCTCTTCCGGCAGCACGCCGACGAGACCCGCTGGCAGGCGGAGCGACTCAAGGGGCGGCTGGAGGTCCTGGGCGGTGCGCCCTCCGGCGTGAAGGGGTTCATGGCCAACCTCTTCAGCCTGGGCCCCAAGGTGGCCCAGATGGGACACGACCCCTCCGAGAAGGGGGTGCAGAACCTCATCGCCGCCATCGCCGTCGAGCACAGCGAGCTGGCCATGTACGAGGCCCTGGCCCAGGTGGCCGCAGCGGCGGGTGACCTGGAGACCGAGCAGCTCGCCCGGGACATCCAGCAGCAGGAGGCGCGGGCGGCCGAGATGCTCTGGCCCTACGTCGGGCGGACGGCCCGGGAGGCCTTCCAGCAGGTGGCGATGACGTCAGGCTAGCGCGTGGGCTGCGCCGCCGGGACGGGGCGCGTGGTCTACGCCGGCCACGGCAGGGGACGGGGACCGTGCCTGGGCTCGTCCCCTGCCCCGTCCATCCCCCATAGAGCTGTCGAGGAGGCTACGATAGTGCCCGGTGGCCTCCATGACTGCCCTGTCGCCCACGCACGCGACTCCCCCGGCGGACGCCCCCGCGCAGGGGGGGGTCGCCAGGCCGCGGCGGCGACAGCGTCGTATCGCCCTGGCCGCCCTCAGCGTGGCCGGCTTCCTCGACGCCCTCTACATGCTGGCCTACCACGAGGGGCTCATCGACCGGCTGGTCTGTCCGTTCTTCGGGGAGGGGTGCGAGCGGGTAGGGCGCTCCCCTCACGCGGTCCACTTCGGGCTCCCCAATGCCCTCGTCGGCGCGCTGGGCTACGCGGTCATGACCACACTGGCCGTGGCGCTGGGAGACCGCCCGGCGCGGCAGCGCCCTTACCGGGTGCTGGCCCTCGGCGCCACAGCCGGAGCGGCGGCGGCCGCCAGTGCCGTCCTCACCTACGAGCAGCCGGCCCGCGTGGGTGCCTGGTGCTTCTGGTGTCTGCTCTCCGCCGCGCTCAACGCTGCCATCCTCCCGCTGGCCCTGGCCGAGGTGCGCGAGGCCCGGTCGGCCCGCCATGCCCTCTACCCGTAGGGCGGCCGTGGACCGGGACGAGGTGCGTCGGATCCTGGGCGCCTGCGAGGCGGCGCTGGAGGAAGGACCGGTGGACCTGCGGCGCCTGGGCTTCTGGCGGGCGGTCGAGGCGGTCAAGCGCCATCCCGAATGGCTGGACGAATTCGGTCGGCGCATTGCCGTGATCGACCGCCGGGCCTTCCAGCGCCAGGTCTGGATCCTCCTTCCCCTGGAGAGAGGGCTCCCGCTCCTCGCAATGGGGGCCGGGGTGGGCGCGGGGCTCGTGGTGGGCGCTCTGGAGGCACCGGCTCCGGCGCGAGGCATCCTCCTCCTGGCCGGGGCCGGAGTGCTGCTCGGCACGACGCACGACCTGGCCCACTACCTGGCGGGGCGGGCGGCCGGGATGACCTTTACAGATCTCTACGTCCTCAAGCCGCTGCGTCCTCAGCCCGGGATCAAGGTCGACTACGAGAGCTACCTGCGCGCGCCTGCGGCGGCGCGTGCCTGGATGCATGCCTCGGGGGCCCTGGTCACGAAGCTCATCCCCTTCCTCCTGCTCCCGGTGGCCCTGGCCGCCCGCGCCCCCCGCTGGACCGTCCTGGTCCTCCTGGCGCTGGGGGTGGTCCAGATCCTCACCGACCTGCTCTTCTCCACGCGCTCGTCCGACTGGAAGCGCGTCCGGCGGGAGCTCCGCCACGCTCGGCGCCAGGCCCGCCGACGAGAACCCCCTCCATAGCAGCCCGGAGCAGCGCCAGCCCGCCACCAGGAGCGCCGTCCGCAGCAGCCCCGGTGGCATCCCCACCGGTAGGCTCTGGTTTCTGTCGGCGTGAGCGCGGGTAAGGGTGCTAGAGTAGAGACGAGCCCATACCAGCCACGGCCTGCCGTGGCCATCACGCCACGAGGAGGTGAGAGCATGCCGTATCCCTTCACGCTGCCCGAGCTCGGGTACGACTACGGGGCCCTGGAGCCGCACATCGACCGGCTGACCATGGAGATCCACCACCAGAAACACCACGGGACGTACGTGAACAACCTCAACGCGGCCCTGGAGAAGCACGCGGCCTTCCACGGTCGGGAGGTGGAGGACCTGCTGCGCGACCTCTCGGCGCTCCCGGCCGACATCCAGACGCCGGTGCGGAACAACGGGGGCGGCCACCTGAACCACTCCCTGTGGTGGCGCTGGATCGCTCCCGGCGGGAGCCGGACGCCCTCGGGCGCGGTGGCGGAGGCGATCACCCAGGCCTTCGGCAGCTTCGACGCCTTCAAGGACCAGTTCACCAAGGCGGCGCTGGGGCGGTTCGGTTCGGGGTGGGCCTGGCTCGTCGTGGGAGCGGACGGGAAACTGGCCGTGACCTCCACGCCCAACCAGGACTCCCCGGTGATGGAGGGGCAGGTCCCGGTGCTGGGGATCGACGTCTGGGAGCACGCCTACTACCTGAAGTACCAGAACCGCCGGGCCGACTACGTGGCGGCTTTTTGGAACGTCGTGAACTGGGACGAGGTGGCGAAGAGCTTCGAGCGCGCCCGCGCCGGCGCGATGGCGCGCTAGCGGTCGTCGACCGCTAGCCGGCCCGCGGGTCGCCCCGGCGGCCCGCGGGCCTCGTGCTGCGTGGTGGGACCCGGGAAGCGCTGGCCAGGTCGCAGGGTCCGCCCGATCAGGTCGTGGCCCCGGACGGATCGGGCGAGCTCACACCCGGCGGCTGTCCAGCCTGACGACCGCCGACGGCGTAGGCCACGACGTTGTCCAGCGGCAGCGTCCGACCGTGCTCCCAGGTCTCCTGAAACCGGTGCTCGCCCAGGGCGTCCCGCACGGTGGCCACGTGCTCCGGGTAGGTGTCCCGGATGAAGGGCGGCGGCGGGATGCCGAGCCTCTCGCGCAACGCCTCCCCGGCGCCCAGCAGGACCGCCGCCCGTTCCGCCTGCCCCTCGCGCGCGGCCACCACCCCGAGCCCCGTGAGCGCCGTGGCCATCCCCCGGCGCTCCCCGAGCTGGTGACGCAGGCGCAGGCTCTCGGCGAAGAGTGCCGCCGCCCGTCCCCGCTCGTCCTCGTGCCACGCGATGATGGCCAGGTTGCTGAGCGCGAAGGCCATCCCGTAGGTGTCGCCGATCGCCCGGGTGAGGGCCAGGGTCTCCTCCTGCACGCGCCGGGCCTCGGCGTAGTCCCCCAGCTCGGTGATGACGAGCCCCAGGTTGGTGAGGACGAGCGCGGTGAGGGCGCGGTCGCCGTTGACCCGGGCGAGCCGGACCGCCTCCTCCAGCAGGCCTCGCGCCTCCTGGTAGCGGCGGCGCCCGCGGGCCACCAGCCCCAGCACGCTCAGCGCGCTCGCCCGCGGCAAGGCGTCGCCCACCTGCCGGCTGAGGGCCAGGCTCTCTTCGCCCAGCTGGGCCGCAGCGTCGTACCGCTCGATCCGACAGGCCTCGAACCCCAGGATGTTCAGACAGTGCACCGCACTGCGCGTGTCGCCGAGCTGCCGGGCCAGCTCGAGGCTCTCCTGAGCCAGCTGCACGCCCCGGGCGAAGTCCCCCTGGAAGAAGGCGAAGAAGGCGGCCCCGTTGAGGACGGGCACGCGTACCTCGGCGGAGGCCTCGCCGGCGCAGTCGAGGAGGACGTCCAGCCAGGCCCGCCCCTCGCGCCAGTGGCCGCGGATCTCCCAGTACCGCCAGAGCTGGCCCGCCAGGCGCAGCCCTGCGTCGACGGCCCCGCTCTCCAGGCTCCAGGCCAGGGCCGTGCGCAGGTTGTCGTGGTCCGCCGCCAGGCGGTCGAGCCAGCCTTCCTGCCCCGGCCGGCCCAGGGCCGGGTCCGCGAGCCTGGCCAGCCCCAGGTAGTGGTCGCGGTGACGGTCGCGCAGGTGCTGCTCCTCCCCGGCAGCGACGAGGTGCTCCTGGGCGTAGAGCCGCACGGTCTCCAGGAGGGTGTAGCGGCCCCGCTCCTCGTCGAAGAGGACGAAGGACTTCTCCACCAGGCGGCTGAGCACGTCGAGCACGTCGGCGGCGGCCAGGCGGCCTCCCGGTCCGTCCCCCGCAGCCGGCGTGCCGTCGCCGGTCCCGGACGCCACGCCTGCGGGGTCGTCGGCAGTCACCGCCTCCGCCGCCTCCACGTCGAAACCGCCGGCGAAGACCGCGAGTCGCCGTAGCAGTGTGCGCTCCGCTTCAGCGAGCAGGTCGTAGCTCCAGTCCAGCGCCGCCCGCAGCATCTGGTGGCGGGTCGGGGCGCCGCGGTCCCCGCGGGTGAGGAGGCGAAACCGGTCGTCCAGCCGCGAGGCCACCTGCTCCAGCGAGAGGGCCCCCAGCCGCGCGGCGGCCAGCTCGATGGCCAGCGGGATGCCGTCGAGCCGCCGGCAGATCTGCAGGACCACCGGTGCGGTGGCCTCGGTCAGGCGGAACCGCGGCTGGCTCAGCGCCGCCCGGTCGAGGAAGAGGCGCACCGCCTCTGACTGCTCGGCAGCCGTGAGCGTGGGTGTGGCCTGCGGGTCCGGTAGCGCGAGCGGCCGCACCCGGTAGACGACCTCTCCGGGGACGCCGAGGGGCTCCTGGCTCGTCGCCAGGACCCGGAGCTCCGGGCAGCGCTCCAGGAGGTGGCGGGCCGCCTCGGCGCACCCGGCCAGCAGGTGCTCGCAGTTGTCGACGACCAGCAGCAGGCGCCTGGCGGCCAGCGCATCCGCCAGCGTGAGGGCGAGCGGCCTGTGCACCTCTTCGTGGACGCCGACGGCTGCGGCGATGCGCTGCGGGATGAGGGATTCGTCGCGCAGCGCCGCCAGTTCCACCCACCACACCCCGTCCGGGAAGCGGCGCAGGAGGTCCGAGGCCACCTGCAGGGCGAGACGCGTCTTGCCCCCGCCGCCCGGGCCGGTGAGGGTGACGAGCCGCGTCCGCTGCAGCAGCGCGGCGATCTCCCCGAGCTCGCGCTCACGCCCGACAAAGGTGGTGAGGGGACGCGGCAGGTTGTTGGGCAGGGTGTCCAGGGTGCGCAGCGGCGGGAAGTCGGCGGGGAGCCCCGGGACGAGGAGTTGCCAGATGCGCTCGGGGTGGGCCAGCCCGGCCAGGCGGTGGAGCCCCAGGTCCCGCAGCTCGACGCCCGGCGGCAGGTCCCCGGCCACCAGGGCGCGCGTGGCGTCGGAGAGGACGACCTGGCCGCCGTGCCCGGCCGCGACGAGCCGCGCCGCCAGGTTCAGGGGGCGGCCGGCGTAATCCCCCCCGCGCAGTTCTGCACTGCCGGTGTGCACCGCCATGCGCACGCGCAGCCCTTCCGGCAGCGGCCAGGGCTCTCGGGCGAGGGCCTCCTGCGCCGCCGTTGCGGCGGCCACCGCGTCCGCCGCGTTGCCGAAGGCCGCGTAGAGCGCATCGCCCACGTGCTTGAAGACGTGGCCGCCCCGCTCCTCCAGCACCTGGCGGAGCAGCGCGTCGTGCCGGGTCAGCGCCAGGGTCATCGCCTGGTGGTGCTGCTCCCACAGGGGCGTGCTGCCTTCGATGTCGGTGAAGAGGAAGGTCAGGGTCTGGCGCGACGGGGCAGCCATACCCGTAGCGTACCCCCCGCCGCGACCGTTGGCCATCCGGCGTTGCGCGCCGGCAGGGTGCGGTCGCGGCTGCGAGGGTGACCACCGGCCCGCGCCGTCGACGGCGGGCCTGTGCCCCGCACCGCCCGGCGGGCAGCCCACCAGGAAGCCGCCCTCCGGAGCCGGAAGCCTTCACGTATGGCAGATCGTCCGGCCACGAAGATCGTCACGGCCATGCGGTGGATGGTGCTGGCGTGCGCCTGTGCGGTGGCGGTAGCGCCGCTCCCTGTCGCCCGCGCGGCGCCCCCGGCGTTCGGCGAGGGCGTGGCCGCCGGGGACGTCCTGCAGGACCGCGCCGTCCTGTGGACCCGCGCGCCCGCTCCCGGCCCGGTGACGCTCCTGCTGGGCACCAGTGCCGACCTCCGCCGTGGCAGGACGGAGCAGGCCGTGGCGCACCCGGGCGACGGCCTGGCCGTGCAGGTCGAGGTGAACCGGCTGGCCGCCGGCACGCGCTATACCTACCGGTTCAGGCAGGGAGGGGTACAGAGCCCTCTCGGGACCTTCGTCACCCCGCCCCCACCCGGGAGCGCCGCCTCCGTGACGGTGGCGTGGAGCGCCGACACCGGAGAGGAGTTCCGCCCCTTCCGCATCTTCGACGCCCTGGCGCGGCTGCAGCCCGACCTCTTCCTCTTCCTGGGGGATACGGTGTACGCGGACGTCGGCGAGCGGGCCGTCACCCTGGCCCAGTACCGCGCCAAGTACCGGGCCAACCGGGCCGACCCGCACCTGCAGGCAGCGCTTGCCCGGACGGCGGTGTGGGCCACCTGGGACGACCACGAGGTGGCCAACAACTTCGACGCCTCGCATCCGCGGCTCGACGTGGGCCGCCGCGCCTTCCTGGAAGCCTGGCCGGTGCGGCCGTCGCGCGAAGAGCCCGGGCGACTCTACCGTCGCGTGCGGTGGGGGGCGCTGCTCGAGGTCTTCCTCCTGGACACCCGGCAGTACCGCTCGCCCGCCCGCCACCCCGACGGGCCCGGCAAGACCATGCTGGGCGCCAGGCAGAAGCGGTGGCTGCTGGAGGGCCTGGCCGCTTCCACCGCGCCGGTGAAGGTCGTCGCCAGCAGCGTCCCCCTCCGCTACCACGGGCGGGACTCCTGGGAGGGCTACGCGCACGAGCGCGACGAGATCCTGGCCTTCCTGCGCGCCCGCGACGTGCGCGGCGTGGTGGTGCTGAGCGGCGACGTCCACTACCCGGCGCTGCTGCGCCACCCGGAGGGAGTGCTGGAAGGGATCGCGGGACCGCTGGCGGCCTTTCCCAACCCGGACCCGCCCGCCGCGGGACGACCGGCCACGCTCTGGTGGGGATTCGCCCGCTTCAACTTCGGGGTCGTGCGCGTGGCCCCGGGGTGGCTGACCCTGGAGTGGTACGACCACCGCGGCGACCTCCTCTACCGCTTCCGGACCGCGCTGCCCTCCCGCCAGTAGGCCGCACGGACATGGCCGTGAGGGCTGCGCGAGGGGGCGGTGAGGCTGGAGCATGAGCGCCCGGGCCCGCGGCTACCTGGCGGTAACGGCGTCGGCCGTCCTGTGGGGGCTGAGCGGGGTGGTGGCCAAGGCCCTCTTCAACCAGGCGGTGGCGCCGAGCGCGCTCATGGCGGTGCGGCTGACGCTGGCGTTCGCCGTCGGGTTCCTCCTGGTCGCGCTCACCCGCCCGGCGGCCCTGCGCCAGGCCTGGCGCCACCGCCTCCCCATCGCCGCGGTCGGCCTCGCCCAGCTGGCCGGGTCGTACACCTACTACGTCACCGTCAGCCTGACCACCGTGGCCACGGCGATCTTCCTGGCCTACCTGGCTCCGGTCCTGCTGGTCCTCTGGGAGCGGGTGGTCGAGCGCCGGCCGCTCACGCCGTTGCGCGCCCTGGCGGTGGCGGTGGCCGTGAGTGGCTCCTACCTGCTGGTCGTCTCGCCGCAGGGCCTGCAGACGACGCCAGCCGGTTTGCTGTGGGGCTTGGGCGCCGCCGTCACCTTCGCGGCGCACAGCCTGCTGGCGCGGCGCCAGGTGGTGCGGGTGGATCCGTGGGCAGCGCTGGTGCTGGCGCTGGGGGTAGGTGCGCTGGCGATGGCCCCGGTCGCGCCGCCGTGGCAGACGTTCACGGCGGGCTACGCGCCGGTGCAGTGGCTGCTCTTCACCCACCTGGCGGTCCTGGCCACGCTCGTGCCGTTCGGTCTGTACCTGGCCGCGCTGCGGCACCTGACCGCGAGCGAGGCCGCGCTCACCGCCATGCTGGAGCCGCTGGTGGCGGCCGGAGCGGCCTCCGTCCTCCTGGACGAGGTCCTCACCACGCGCCAGGTCCTGGGAGGCGCCCTGGTCCTGCTGGCGACGGGCCTGATCCAGTTTCGCCCGGAGCAGGGTCGGCAGCCGACGGCCTTCCAGGCGTCACCTCCCGCCGGGTGAACGCGGTCATCCCGCCGGCCGGCGGCCCCGTGTCCCGGCGGGCGGCACGGAGGCGGTGGAACACGTCGAGGGGGCCCACGGCTGCCGCCGGCTGGCGGGGCGCCTCCGGCGGAGGAGTCACCCCCTGCTCGTCGCACCGCGCTTCCAGTGCCCGCACCGCGGCCGCCAGCCGCGCCACCTCTGCCTCTACGGCGGGAAGGGATCGCCGGTACTGCGCGTTGGCCGCCTCGAGGGCTGTGACGTTCATGCGCAGCGTCCGCACGCTCTCGTCTGCCAGGTAGGCCCGATGGCGCAGGAGGGCGAGCTCGGCCCTGGCGGCGCCCCAGGCGTTCACCGTCTCTTCGGCCGTGGGGTCCCCCGGGCCTGGGGCGTGGAGGGCCGCACCGTAAGCCAGCAGGATCCGGACCCCATCCTGCAGGTTCCAGCCGCGCTCAGCCACGAAGGCCTCCAGCCGCTCCAGGAGGGCGCCGGGGATGGCCACGGCAAGGCGGGCCAGGGCAGGGAAGACCAGGTTGGTCACGGCATCGCCCACCGCCGCCACAGCCGTTGCAGGCGTGCGGCCAGGCGTGCCGCCAGCGAGCACGGGTGGGCCCGCTCCGGAGCCTGACCCTCGAGCACGCTGTGCAGCTGGTCCCGCCGCCGCTGCAGCCGGGGGATCTCCGCACGCAACTGGAGCATCCTGGCCTTAAAGTGCGCGTTCTCCTCCTCCAGCGCCGCTACCCTGGCGCTGAGGCGCTGTACCTCCACTTCGCTGGCGATGGTGCGGGCCCGCATCGACACCACCAGCGCCTCCGCTTCCCGTCGCCTCAGGATCTGCAGGCGACGGGCCCCCGATTCTCCCACCGATCCGCCCGCTCCCCCGACGATTGCTGCCAGTGTGCTCCACTCCGCCTCGTCCCGGATGTACTGCTCCAGGCCCTCCCCGAGCAGCGCTCCCAGTCGGTGGGGAAGCTCGGCTCCCTCTCCACCGGCCGCGCGCACGACGTCGCGGGCGTCGTACGCCAGGAGCTCGACCTCGACCGTCCTTGGGGGTGTCATGGTCTGCCCATCAAAAAAGCCCCCACCGACCCAGCGGTCAGTAGGAGCTATCAGCCCGCGGGGCATCCCCCCGGGCACATGGCGAGCTCCATCGCCGGAGCTATGCGCTTCGACCCCAGTATAGGCTGCCACCCTACAGTCCTCAACCTGGAGACCGGGGAGCACGGCTCGGATGCGATGGCCAGCGTGCTGGTCGAGTGGCGCCACCCCCGGGCGTAGATAGTGCGCGGTGGCCTGCCCCGTTACCCGCGGCACCGTCGCGGCGACCGCGTCCGAGCGGACCGCGTCGCAGGCTGCGGGCTGCCAGACCGTGGTCCCGCGGGAGGCGGCAGGGGGAAGCCCAACCGGGCCAGGACCGCCCGCAGCCGCTGCGGGTGGTTGGTCATCACCCCGTCGACCCCCATGGCCACCACGCGGGCCATCTCCTCCGGCTCGTCGACGACCCAGGTCTCTACCTCCAGCCCGCCCGCGTGCGCCGCCTCCACCACGTCCGCCGACAGCAGCGACCAGTGCGGGTGGAGCACGCTGGCAGCGGCGTCTCGGGCCAGCCGCAGGGGGTCCACCGGCCGGGCCACGTACAGCACCGCGGTGCGGACCTGGGGCAGGTGGTCCCGTACCTCCAGCAGCAGCGGGTGGTCGAAGGAGGAGACCGTGACCGCGGGGTGCCCGGACTGGCGGATCGCCTCGGCCACGCGCCGCGCCAGGCCTGGAGCGGGCCGCGGCGGGCGCTTGATCTCGGCGATCACGCGTACCGGGCGCAGCAGCGCCAGCGCCTCGGCCAGCGTCGGGATGCGCTCGCCGGCAAACGCTCCGGCGAACCACCGTCCCGCATCCAGGCGCCGCAGCGCCCACAGGGGGAGGGCACCCACCGGACCCCGGCCGTCCGTGGTCCGCTCCAGGAGGGGGTCGTGGATAACCACGGGCACCCCGTCGCTGGAGAGGTGCACGTCCAGCTCCACGCCGTCCACCCCGGTGGCCAGCGCCCGGCGAAAGGCCGCCGCGGTGTTCTCCGGCGCTTCCGCGGACGCGCCCCGGTGGGCGATGATCCGCGGCCCGCGTCGGGCCACGGGGCTCACTTCTCCGTCTCCGTCAGCCCTCTGACGAACCACCGCTGCATGACGACGACCACCACCACCGGCGGGAGCATGGCCAGCAGGGCCGTGGCCATGATGATGGGCCAGTCCACCAGCGCCTCCCCGGTGCCGATCATCTTGGTGATGCCGATGACCACCGTCTCCATGCGCTGGCTGGTGGTGATCAGCAGCGGCCAGAGGTACTGGTTCCACCCGTAGATGAAGAGGATGACGAAGAGCGCGGCGATGGTGGTGGAGGAGAGCGGCAGGAGGACGCTCCAGAAGAAGCGCATGGGCCCCGCGCCGTCCACCTTGGCGGCGTCCACCAGCTCGTCGGGAACGGTGAGGAAGAACTGGCGGAAGATGAGGGTGGCCGTGGCCGAGGCGATCAGCGGGATGGTCAGCCCGGGGAAGGTATTGACCAGGCCCAGGTCGGAGACGCGATCTTCCCCGCGGCAATGGTCAGGCCCATGATCAGGCTGTTGCGCATCATTTGCCGCACCGGCGCCCCCCGGATCCGCTCGCCGCTGCCCGTGGTCCAGGCCTGGACGTAGTTCCGCACCAGGTGGGAGCCGGGGAGCAGGCCCATCTCCCCCCGGCTCACCGTCCCCAGGTCGTGGGTGGAACCGACGAAGGCCAGGTAGACGGGGAAGGCGAAGAGGGCCATTCCCAGCAGTAGGACCAGATGCGTCGTCCAGTCGCCCCGTCGCCAGCGCGGCGCCATCAGTAGTACACCCGCCGCTCGATGTACCTGAACTGGATGGCCGTGAGCGTGATCACCACCAGGAGGAGGATCACGGACTGCGCTGACGAGCCGCCCAAATCCAGGTTGATCACCCCGTCCGTGTACACTTTGTAGATCAGCGTCTCCGTGGCCTTGCCTGGGCCGCCGCGCGTCAGCGCGTGGATGACCCCGAAGGTGTCGAAGAAGGCGTAGATCACGTTGACGATGAGCAGGAAGAACGTGGTCGGCGAGAGCACGGGGAAGGTCACTCGCCAGAACCGCTGCCGCCCGCTCGCCCCGTCCACCGCCGCCGCCTCCAGCAGCGACGGAGGGATGGACTGCAGCCCGGCCAGGAAGAAGATGAAGTTGTAGGAGACCTGCTTCCAGGCCGCGGCCAGGATGACCAGCAGGAGGGCATGCGTGCCCTTCAGCGTGTAGTCCCAGGGAATCCCCGCGCGCACCAGCGCCCGCCCCAGCATTCCGATGGTGGGGTGGAAGATGAACAGCCACAGGGCGGCGGCCACCGCCGGCGCCACCGCGTACGGCCAGATGAGCAGGGTCTTGTAGATGGTGGCGCCGCGGATCTGCTTGTCCGCCGTCACCGCCAGGAGCAGCCCGGCGGACATGGCCAGCAGGACCACGGCGGCGGAGAAGAGGAAGGTGGTCCGCAGCGCGCCCAGGTAGAACGGGTCGCTGAGGATGCGCCGGAAGTGCTCGAACCAGACGAATTCGGTGCGCAGCCCGAAGGGGTCCTGGCGCAGGGTGGACTGGACGACGGCCTGGACGGCCGGCCAGTAGAAGAAGACCAGGACCACCGCCAGCTGCGGCGCCACCAGGAGGTAGGGCAGCAGGCGGCCGGGGAAGATGGCGCGGCGGGTCATGGCCCGGCGCGGAGCACGCCGCCGGGCGGCCCCGCCGGCGAACCGTCACGGACGGGGCCGCCCGGCCCTCTCTCAGGTCGGCCGACCCGGGGTCACGGCCTCACCGTCTGCTGGAAGCGGCGCAGGATCTCGTTGCCGCGACGCACGGCATGGTCCAGCGCCTGCTTGGCCGTCTGCTGCCCCTGGAAGGCCTTCTCCGTCTCCTCGTAGATGACCACCCGGATCTCGGGCATGTTCCCCAGGCGCAGCCCCTTGGAGTTCTTCGTGGGCGGGGTGCGGGTGAGCTGCTTGATGGGCAGTTCCGCCCAGGGGAACCGCTGGTAGTAGCCGGTGGCCATGGCCAGCTGCATCCCCGTGTAGGTGATGGGCACGTAGCCCGTCTCCTGGTGCCACTTGGCCGTCTCCTCCGGGGAGCTGAGGAAGCGGAAGAACTCGGCCACGCCGCGGTACTCGTCGGCTGTCCGCCGCGGCGAGGTCATCACCCAGAAGGCCGCCCCGCCGATGATGGAGTTCTTGGGCGCGCCCTTGACGTCGTCGTAGTAGGGGAGGAAGGCGATCCCCCAGTCGAACTTGGCCTCCCGGGAGATGCGCCCGTACAGTGCCGAGGAAGCGGTGACCATGGCGCACTCCCCCGACGGGAAGAGGGAGTCCCCGGCGGCGTCCCGCCCGCCGTACTTGAAGGTGCCCTCCCGGAGCATGTCCATGAGGAACTCCAGGTGGCGGACGTAGAGGGGCTCGTTGAGGGTCAGCTGGGCGTCGAAGCCTTCAAACCCGTTGGCCCTGGTCGCAAACGGCACGTCGTGGATGGCGCCGAAGTTCTCGAACTGCACCCACGTGGGCCAGGCCGTGGAGAAGCCGCAGGGAGCGGCGTTGGTCGCGCGGATGCGCTGCGCCGCCGCGCGGAGCTGCGCCCAGGTCTTCGGCGGGGCGTTGGGGTCCAGCCCGGCCTTGCGGAACGCGTCCTTGTTGTACCAGAGGACCGGGGTGGAGCTGTTGAAGGGCATCGCCACCATCCGCCCCGCGGCGTCGCTGTAGTAGCCGCGCACCGCCGGCAGGTAGATGGTGGGGTCGAAGGGCAGGCCCGCCTCTTTGAAGAGCTGGTAGACGGGTTTGATAGCCGGGCCGGCGGCCATCATGGTGGCGGTGCCGACCTCGAACATCTGCACGATGTGCGGCGCATTGCCCGCGCGGAACGCCGCGATAGCCGCCACCATGGTCTCCGGATAGGACCCCTTGAACGTGGGGTTGACGCGGACACGGGCCTGCGCGGCGTTGAACCGGGAGGCGATCCCCTCCAGGGCCTCTCCCAGCGGACCGCGCATGGCGTGCCAGAACTCGATGGTGACACGCTGGGCGGACACGGGCGGTGAGGCCAGGGCCAGCACCGCCAGCAGACAGGCGACCGTCAGCCATCGGACCTTCATCACCCCACCCCCCTCAAAGAGAGAATCCTGCCGGGGCCCGCTGCCGTCGGTCTCGTCCTGTGGGGCTACGACCGGCTGGCCCGGGCGGCCGGATTGCGCCACCGCCGGCTGACCGCCCCAGAGGCGACTACGCTGGTGCCGGCCCTGCGGACCGAGCGCCTGCAGAGCGCCTTCCTCCTGTACGATGCCGCGGCCGACGACGTGCGGGCTGACCCACGCCGTCCTGGCGTCGGCACGACGGTTTGGCGCCGTGACGGTGAACTACGCCCGTGCGGCGTCGCTGCTGCCCGACCGGGGCCGCGTGGCGGGGGCGGTGGTCGAGGACCGGCTCACCGGCCGCAGCGTGGTGGTCCGCGCCCGCCACGTGGTCAACGCCGCCGGCGTGTGGGCGGAGGAGGTGGCCGCCCTGGACGGTCGGCCCGCCTTTCGCCTCCGGCCCAGCAAGGGCGTGCACCTGGTGCTGCGCCGGGAGGTGCTCGGCGCCGAGGTGGCCCTGATCCTGCCGGAGACCGAAGACGGGCGGGTCGCCTTTGTCGTGCCCTGGGCAGGGCGTGCCCTGCTGGGGACCACCGACGATCCCTACACGGGCCCGCTGGACGGGCCGGTAGCCTCCCGCCAGGAGGCCGCCTACCTGCTGCGCCATGCCCGGCGGTACCTGCGGCGGGTCGAGCCCGGAGACGTCGTCGGCGTCTGCGCGGGGCTGCGGCCGCTGATGGAGGGGGGCGGCGGGCGCGTCGCCGACCTCTCCCGCCGGCATGCCGTGGTGGAGTCTCCCCGGGGCCTGGTGAGCATCATCGGCGGGAAGTTGACGACGTACCGGCAGATGGCCGAGGAGACCGTGGACCTGCTGGCGCGCCGCGACGGGGGAGGTCGTCCCTGCCGCACCGCCACCCTCCCCCTGGTCGGGTCGGCAGGGCTCGCCGAGGCCGAGCAGGCCCTGGCGAGCAGCGGGCTGGCACCGGAGCAGCAACGCCATCTGCTCCGCGGCTATGGCGGCGCGTCGATGGAGGTCCTGGCCCTGGCCGGGGCAGACCCGACCCTCCTGCACCCGCTGGTGGACGGGTTGCCGGTCGTGGCCGCAGAGGTGGTCTACGCCTGCGAGCGGGAGCAGGCCGTGTCGCTGGCCGACGTGATGTTCCTGCGCACCCGCCTGAGCGTGCTGGCCGACGACGCCGGGGAGGCGGCGCTGGAGCGGGTCAGCGAGCTGATGACCGCCGCGCTGGGCTGGAGTGCCGCCGAACGAAGACGCCAGCGGGAGCGATGGGAGGCGGCGGTGGACCGCGAGCGGGAGGCGCTGGCGGATCTGGCCTGACGCGGCGGGGCACCATGACGCCCGCCGGCGGGCGCACACCTGGAGGCGGAGGTGGCTGAGCCGAGCTGCGTGGCGGCACTGGACCAGGGGACGACCGGCACCCGGTGCATCCTCTTCACCCGTGACGGGCAGGTGCGAGCCACCGCCTACCGGGAGCACCGGCAGATCTACCCCCAGCCCGGCTGGGTGGAGCACGACCCGATGGAGCTCTGGGAGAACACCTGCACGGTCCTGCGCGAGGCCCTGGCGAAGGGCGGCGTCGCCCCCGCCGAGGTCTGTGCGCTGGGCATCACCAACCAGCGGGAGACCACGCTGCTGTGGGACCGCCGCAGCGGCACCCCCCTCTACAACGCCATCGTCTGGCAGGACACCCGCACGCGGGACCTCTGCCAGCGGATCATCGACGACGGCCTCGAGCCCTACCTGCGGGAGCACACCGGCCTGGTCAGCGCCACGTACTTCTCCGGTCCCAAGCTCGCCTGGCTCCTCGAGCACGTTCCCGGGGCGCGGGCCCTGGCGGAGCGCGGGGAGGCGCTGTTCGGCACCGTGGACACCTGGCTGATCTGGTGGCTCACGGGCGGGCCGCGGGGCGGCGTGCACGTCACCGACTGCACCAACGCCTCGCGGACCATGCTCCTGGACCTGGCCACCCTGGAGTGGGACGAGGAGCTCCTCCGCTACCTGGGCATCCCCGGGAGCTGCCTCCCGGCCGTCCGGCCGTCCAGCGATCTCTACGGGATGACGCATCCCGACGGGCCCGCCGGCGGACCGGTGCCGGTCTGCGGCGACCTGGGCGACCAGCAGGCGGCGCTGGTGGGCCAGACCTGCTACGAGCCCGGGGAGACCAAGAACACCTACGGCACCGGCAACTTCCTGCTGATGAACACCGGCGAGCGCATCGTCTCCTCCGCGAGCGGCCTGCTGACCACGGCCGCCTACAGTCTGGGCCGCGGGCCTATGCCCTGGAGGGGTCCATCGCCATCACCGGGGCGGCGGTGCAGTGGCTGCGGGACAACCTGGGGCTGATCGCCACGGCGGCGGAGAGCGAAGCTGTGGCCGGGTCGGTGGAGGACACCGGGGGCGTCTACTTCGTGCCCGCCTTCTCGGGGCTGTTCGCGCCGCACTGGGACATGTACGCCCGGGGGGTGATCGTCGGGTTGACCCGCTACACCGACCGGCGCCACCTGGTCCGCGCCAGCCTGGAAGCCATCTGCTATCAGACCCGTGAGGTGGTGGAGGCGATGGAGCGGGACGCCGGGCGGAAGCTGGCGGCCCTCCGGGTGGATGGCGGGGCCGTACGCAACGACTTCCTGATGCAGCTGCAGGCGGACATCCTGGGCGTGCCTGTGGTGCGCCCCATGGTGAGCGAAACCACGGCCCTGGGCGCCGCGTACATGGCGGGGCTGGCCAGGGGGATCTGGGGCGGACTGGAAGACCTGCGCGCCAACTGGCGCGTCGACCGCGTCTTCGAGCCCCGCTGGTCTGCGGACCGGCGCGAGGCCGGCTACCGGGGGTGGAGGCGGGCCGTGGAGCGCAGCCGGGAGTGGGTGGAGCGGCTCTCCGCCCCGTGATTCCGACACCGCACGGTCCAGGCGTTCCTCGGGCACCAGGCCGTGCCGGCGGCGATGGGCTGCCCGCGCGTGCTACACCTCGGCGGCAGGGGTGGCGCCCCGATGGGCGGGGCGCCG
>JAVHLY010000031.1 GCA_031081585.1 Armatimonadota bacterium | reverse complement strand
CTAGCCCGGCGGGCTCTCGGGCAGGTCCTCCGGCACGTCCACGTCGCGCGCTCGCGCCTCGGGCAGCGGCACCGCCACGCCGTGGCGGGCGTAGCGCTCGATCATCGTCCGGGCGCCCGCGTCGCCTTCCAGGGTGAGCAGTTCCAGGAAGAGGGCGGCGTCGAAGAGCGCGGGTACCCCCACGGTCCCCGCGTAGGCGGAGGCGACGATGCGGTGGCCGCCCTCGCGGTAGGTCTCGATCAGGGTGTCGATGACGTCCGGGCCGATCCAGGGCTGGTCCGCCAGCAGCACGACCACGGCCCGGCTCTCCGGCGACAGCGCCGCTACCCCGGCACGCAGCGAGGTGGCCAGCCCGTGGGCGTACTCGGGGTTGTGCACGACGCGTACCGGGAGGCCGTCCAGCAGCGAGCGGTAGACGGCCTCGTCCGCGCCCAGCACCACCACCGTCTCCAGGCAGCGGGACGCCAGCGCGGCGTCCACGACCCGCCGCAGCATGGGGACGCCCTCGACGGGCAGGAGGAGCTTGGGGCGCCCCATCCGCCGGCTGGCGCCGGCGGCGAGGACGAGCGCGGAGACGAAGGGGTCCCGGTCGGTCAGGAGGGCGTGGGGGCGTGGATGGGCGCCCGGCGCTCGCGCAGGAACCCGCCGGGGCGGCCGCGCTCGGCGGCGATGATCTCCGCCACCGCCGCGAGCGCGATCTCGTCGGGGCCCTCGCTGCCGATGTCCAAACCCACCGGGGCAAAGAGGCGGGGGGCCAGCGCCGGCGGGACGGTCACGCCTTCGGCGGCCAGCTCCGCCAGCATCTTCTCCGTGCGCAGCCGCGGCCCCAGGAGCCCCACGTAGAAGGGGTAGGGGGCCGGCCGCGTGAGTAGCCCGCGCAGGACGTCGCGGTCGTGCAGGTAGTTGTGGGTCATGACCACGACGGCGGTGCGCTCGTCCGCCGGGAGTGCCGCCCCCGCCTCCCGGAAGGGCACCTGCAGGAAGCGCGCCCCCGGGAAGCGCTCGGAGGTGAGAAAGGCCTCCCGGCGGTCGACCACTACCACCCGCCACCCCAGCTCCACCGCCCGCGCCACCAGCGGGGTGGCGTCGTGGCCGGCTCCGCAGACGACCAGCCGCACCGGGGGACGCACCACCTCGACGAAGAGGTCCAGCAGCCCGGCGTCGCCCTCCACGGTGGTCCGGCGGCTCTGCCCCTCGGCGAGCACCGCCAGCGCGGTGCGCCGCACCCGGTCGGCCGCCCCGGCAGCCGGGAGGGCACCCTCGAGCGTCCCGTCCGGGTAGACGGTCAGGCGCGTGCCGGCCGCCTCCGCCGGGGCCAGCACGGTGACGAGGGCGGCGGTGCGCTCCGCCGCCGCCAGGTCCCGCACCGCGGCCAGGCCCGCCAGGCCGCGGGCGTCGAGCGGCTCGACGAAGACGTCGATGGCCCCGTTGCAGCCGAGGCCCAGCCCCCAGACCAGGTCGTCGTCGGCGGTGAGGTCGTAGGTCACCAGCCGGGGGCGGCCTTCCGCCAGCACCTCCCCGGCCACCACCTGGACGTCCCCCTCCAGGCAGCCGCCGCTGATGTTGCCGGTGAGGGAGCCGCCGGCCCCCACCAGCAGCCGGGCTCCTTCCCGACGATAGGTCGACCCGCGCACGCCCACGATGGTGGCCAGCGCCATAGCCTCGCCCCGCGTCCGTCCCGCCTCGGCGGCCCGCAGGATCTCCAGCAGCTCCTTCACCGTGCCCTCACCCCCACCGCGCCCTCACCCCCGCAGGGCCAGGTGGCGCTCCAGGCGGCGCAGGCTCTCCAGGTTGTGCGCCGGCGCGAAGACGTCCACGTGGGGCAGCGCCGCCCGCATGCCCTGGCAGAGCGGCTCGTAGCCGGGGCCGCCGAGGAGCGGGTTGAGCCAGATGAGCCGGGCGCTGCGGCGGCGCAGCTCGCGCATCGCCGCCTCCAGCACGTCCACGTCCCCCGTGTCCCACCCGTCGCTGATGACGATGACGACGGTGCGGCTGCCGAGCAGGCGGGCCCCGTACCCGTCCAGGAACTCGCGCAGGCTGGCCCCGATCTTCGTCCCCCCGGACCAGTTGGGGACGGTCCGGGCCACCCGCTCCAGAGCGGCGCGGATGTCGGCGCGGCTCAGGGCGTCGGTCACACGCGTCAGCGAGGTGCTGAAGACGAAGGTCTCCACCCGCCCCAGCGCGTGCTGCAGCGCGAAGATGAACTGCACCAGGAAGCGGCTGTACAGGTCCATGGAGCCGCTGACGTCGCAGAGGAGGACGACCTGCAGCTTCTGGACGCGCCGCTGCCGGTGGAGGAGCTCCAGGATCTCCCCGCCCCGCCGCAGGCTGTGCCGGACGGTGCGGCGCATGTCCAGCAGGTGGGAGCGCCGGGCGGCGCGCATCCGGCGGCTCAGCCGCGTGGCCACCCGGCGGGCGATCTGGGCCACAAGCGCGGTGATGCGGTCGAGCTCGTCGGGGGTGAGGGCGGCGAAGTCCTTCTGGGTGAGCCGCTCCAGGGGGCTGTAGCCCGGGGTCTCGGCCTCCTCGGCATCGGCAGCCTCCTCCTCCAACCACTCCTGGAGGAGGCGCTCCGCGTCCGCCTCCGCGGCGTCGGGGTCGGTCAGCACGCTGGGGTCCTCGCCCGCCCCGTCGGGCGGCGCGCCCGTGGACTCGCCGTCCGGCCCCCAGAACTCCCGGAAGGCCTCCTCGAAGCGGGGGTAGTCCTCGTGCTCGCTCACGAAGACCTGGCGCAGGGCCAGGTAGACCTCGGTCCGGTCGAGGAGGTCGACGGCGCGCAGCGCGCGCAGGGCGTCGGCCGCTTCCCGGGGGCCCACGGCCAGCCCGCGCCGCCGCAGCAGGCGGGCGAAGGCCACGGTGTTCGCCGCCAGGTTGCCGGGACGCAGCGGCGCCAGGGTCGTCACCGCCACACCCCCGCGGCCTCGGCGGCCGCCCGCTCCACCTGGGCCTGGGTCCAGGGCTGGGGCTCGCCGCGCAGCCGCTCCAGCGCCCGCAGCCAGGCGTCCAGCCACTGCGTGCGCACCGCCCGGGCGTCCTCCTGACTCTTGAAGAGCGCGCCCAGTGTCTGCTCCACGGCCTCGCGGTCGAGGTGGTCGCGGTGGAGCGCCAGCAGCGCCGCCCCCCAGTCGATGGTCTCGGCGATGCCCGGGACCTTGTCCAGCCGCACCCGCCGCACCATCTGCATGAAGGCCGAGACCTGGGCCGCCAGGTCGGCGTTGATCCCCGGAACTTTGGCCAGCACGATCTGCAGCTCCTTCTCGTAGGTGGGGTAGTCGATCCACAGGTAGAGGCAGCGCCGGCGCAGGGCGTCGCCCAGCTCGCGGGTACGGTTGGAGGTGAGGACGACGTAGGGGATGGTGGTGGCCCGGATGGTGCCGATCTCGGGGATGCTCACCTGGAAGTCGCTGAGGACTTCCAGGAGGAAGCTCTCGAACTCCACGTCGGCGCGGTCCACCTCGTCCACCAGCAGCACCGGAGCCTGCGGGCGGGTGATGGCCTCGAGGAGCGGGCGCTTGAGCAGGAAGGCGTCGCTGAAGATCTCCTGCTCCCGCTGCTCGATGGTGCGGTCACTCTGCTCGGTCAGGCGGATGTGCAGGAGCTGCTTCTGGTAGTTCCATTCGTACAGCGCCGTGGTGGCGTCCAGCCCCTCGTAGCACTGCAGCCGGATCAGGTCGGCGTGCAGGGCCGCCGCCATGACCTTGGCCACCTCGGTCTTTCCCACCCCGGCCGCTCCCTCGATGAGGAGGGGCTTGCGCAACGTCATGGACAGGTAGACGGCGGTGGCGACGTCGCGGTCGGCCACGTAGCCGCCGGCCGCCAGCATGGACTGGATGCGGGCGATCTCCGGATGCATCGACCACTCCTCCGGCCGGGCCGCACCTCGTGCGAGCTCCGACCGGCGAGACCCGGACAGGCGAGGCCCGGAAACGGGAATGGGAGGGATTCTCCCTCCCACAGCGCATTGTAGCAAATGTACGGGCTCCATCACGGGCCCGCCGGGTACATGATAAGAGTGTAGACCGCGACAAGGGGGTGGAAGCATGGCGCAGAGAAGCAACGCGCGCAGGAGCACCTCGCGGCGGCGCACCACGGCGCGCCGGGCGGCCGGGAGCCGCACCGGGCGGCGCACCACCCGGACGGCGCGGCGGGGCACGGCGCGGGCGGCGACCCGCGGCACCCGCCAGACCGCACGCGCCGGAGGGGGCCGCACCACCCGACGCGCAGCGGCGCGGACCCGCCGCCCGGCTGCCGGACGGGCCCGGGCGGGGCGCGCACCCGCTCAGCGCCGAGGGGCGCCCGCGGCCCGCGGACGGGCCGCCGCCACCCGGCCGCGCCGGCCTGCACGGGTGCAGCCTGCGGCCCCGCCGCGGCCGGCACCCGCTCCACCGGCGGAAGCCCCGCAGCCCGCAGCTCCTCGCCCCGAGCAGCCGTCCCCGCCTGGGGAGCCGATGGGGCGGGCCAGGGAGACCGGGAGCGGGATGTAGGCCAGAGGGGGGGGTTCGCAGGGCCATGGGGATGGGGCAGCGGGGCGTCGGCTGACGACCCGCTGCCCGCGGGGACCTAGGACCCGCTGCCCGCCTGCTGCGCCCGTTCGACCTCCCGCTGGAGGGCGGCGAAGAACTGGCCGGCGAGCTGCTTGGCCACCCCGCCGAAGAGCCGGTGACCCACGCTCATGAGGACACCAGTCACCTGAGCGTCCCCCACGTAGTGGACCACGGTGCGCCCGTCCTGGGGCTCCAGGTGGAGCTCACCCGAGGCCCGGACGGTGCCGGGGCGGCCGGCCCCTTCCACGCGCAGGGTGAGCCGCTCGGGCGGGGACTTGTCGGTGATACTCACCTGCCCCTCGAAGGTGCCGCGGACCGGGCCGACGGCCAGCTCGAGGACGGCACGGTAGCGGTCGTCCCCCAGGGGGTGGAGCTCCCGGCAGCCCGGCGTGGCCCGCTGGAGGACCCCGGGGTCGTTCAATAGCGCCCAGACCCGGTCACGGGGGGCGTCGATGGTGTACTGCCCTTCGACCTTCATGGCACCTCCGGGAACCCGTGGCCACGGCAAGAGCGGAGCCGATTGCGGCGCCATTATAGCAGGAGGGACCCGGGCGCCTGGCGGCAGGCCGAGCGTCGGCGGGCAGCGAGGGGCGCACCGGGGTAACACCCTCTGGGGAGGAAGGACGGCGATGCATCAGGCGCCCAGGCTCCGCACGCCGACGGTGTTCACGCTGACCATCCTGTGGGTGGCGCTGGCGGCCGCTCCGTGCGCGTTCGGCGCGCCCGGCGACGTCGATATCCCGGCTCCGCCGCCGCAGGTTCTGGGCGACGGCCTCATCGTCCCCGGGCAGCGCGTGGGGACGATCCGCCTGGTCATGTCGCTGCAGCAGATCCTCGAGGCCGCCGGGGAGGGGTACCGGCGCGAGGTCTTCGAGGAGCACGGGATCATCCTCTACGAGTGGCGCGCCAAAGGGTTGTGGGTCTCGCTGGACGCCCGGACGCGGGCCGTGCGCGTGATCAGCGTCTTCGGCACCACCGACCGCTTCCGCACGGACAAGGGGATCACGCTGATGATGCCCTTCCCCCGGGCGGAAGCGGCCTACGGCAGGGAGTACCGCCGGTGGCTGTGCGCGGAGGACCGGATCCTGCTCGTGCGCTACCCGGCCCTGGGGCTGCAGTTCGGCGTGGTGAACGACCCGTCGAAGCCGATGATCCACCGGCGCATCTTCCAGATCGGCGTCTTCAAGCCCGGGCCGCTCCCGGCCGTGCAGGGCTGCCGCGAGAGCCCGGGATCGTAGGCCATCGGGGCGCGTGGGGGGGCGCAGGCGGCCTCAAGCCTCCGTCACCCCCCGGCGATTGCGCCGACGATCCGCAACGCCTCCGCGCCTTCCCGCACCGACAGCGGCACTTCGGCCGCCAGTCCCGCCGGCGTGAGGTCCGTCCCGGCGGCGAAGACCCGGATGAACGGGCGCAGCGAGCCGCTGCCCTCGCGCAGCGAGCCGCCGCCCTCGCGCAGCAGGCCGCGCAGCACAGGGTAGGCCGCCTCCAGCGCCTCCAGCACCATCCCCACCGTGACCCGTTCGCCCGCGCCTGCCGGGACAGCCACCGTCACCGGCCCGGCGGCCCCGGCCAGGCGGCGACAGTGCGGCGGCAGCACCAAAGTTACCTCCATGGGTCACCCCACCCGGTGGGCCTCCACCGACAGCACCGGCGGGAGGTGCGTGGCCACCGCCTGCCAGGTCTCGCCGCCGTCGGTGGAGCCGTACACCTGGCCGCCGGTCGTCCCGAAGTAGATCCCGGGCGGGTCGCCGCCCACGGTGGCCATGGCCTCGCGCAGGACGTTCACGTAGCAGTGGCGGTCCGGGAGCCCGCGGCCCGTGGCCTCCCAGGTGCCGCCGCCGTCCCGCGTCCGCCACACCCGCAGCTCGCCGTTGGGGGGATAGTGCTGCGTGTCGTCGGTGATGGGCACGACGTAGACGGTGTCGGGCTCCTCGGGGTGGACGGCGATGGGGTAGCCGAAGTCGCTGGGGAGGTTCCCGCTGATCTTCTGCCAGGACCGGCCCGCGTCGTCGCTGCGGTAGACGCCGAAGTGCTTCTGCATGAAGAGCACCTGCGGCCGCGCCGGGTGCAGGGCGATGCGGTGGACGCAGAACCCCACCTCGGGCTCGGGCTCCGGCGTGTAGGTGGCCCGCAGGCCGCGATTGGCCGGTTGCCAGGTCTGCCCGCCGTCCTCGGAGCGAAAGACCCCTGCCGCCGAGATGGCCACGTACAGCCGCCCGGGGTCGACCGGGTCGAAGAGGATGGTGTGGAGGCACAGGCCGCCCGCGCCCGGCTGCCAGGCGGTCGTGCTGGGGTGGCGGCGCAGCCCGGGCAGCTCCTCCCAGGTGGCGCCGCCGTCGGCGGAGCGGAAGAGGGCGGCGTCCTCCACGCCGGCGAACCACCGCCCGCCGTCTCCGCGGCCCGCCCCACCGCGCCCGCGCACCCCACCGGCGCCGCGCGCCGCATCCCCGCCCGCCCCGCCGCGCGGGCCCCAGTGCGCCGGGACGGGCTCGAGGTGCCAGACCCGCTTGAAGCGCCAGGGCTGCGGCTCCCCCTCGAAGCCCTGGTGGACCGCGTCACCATCGGCGTAGGTGAAGCTGTTGCCGACCGGCTCCCAGGTGCGGCCGCCGTCACGGCTGCGCTGGATGAGCGTGCCGTGCCAGGCGGTCCACAGCGCCGCGTAGAGGCGGTCGGGATCGGCCGGATCCCCCTGGACGTGGTAGGCCTCCCACCCGCCGTGGGCGGGACCGTCCAGCACCCACCGCCGCTGCGCCCCGTCGGCGCGCAGGATGAACACGCCCTTGCGGGTCCCCACGAGCAGCCGCACCTCGTCCATGCCCGTCCTCCTCTCCCCAGGGGGATGGCTCCTCCTCTCCCCAGGGGGAACGCCCCCCGGCTCCAGCGGGGGGACGCTCCTCGTGAGGGATTCGCGCTGGGCCCGGCGCGGCCTGCTGCCGGACCGGCGGGCAGGAAAGACCCGTGCGGCGTGCGAATCGGACCGATATTCCATGGCGACCCGCTGGTTCGGGGAACGCGTCCCGCGCAACGAAGACGCCAGGCTGCTGGTGGGCCGCGGCCTGTTCCTCGACGACATCCGCCGCCCCGGGATGGTGCACGCGGCCCTCTGGCGGAGCCCCCTGGCCCACGCGCGCATCCGCCGCATCGACGTCGAGGCGGCGCGCGCGAGCCCCGGGGTGCTGGCCGTCTTCACGGCGGCCGATCTGCCCGCGGCCATCCGCGGCCCGCTGCCGCGTCTGATCCCCCACCCGGCGCTCGTCCACCACAAGACCCAGGTGGCGCTGGCTGGCGAGAAGGTGCGCCACGTGGGGGAGCCGGTGGTCATGGTGGTGGCGCAGACGCGCTACCTGGCGGAGGACGCCCTCGAGCGCGTGACGGTGGAGCTGGAGCCGCTGCCGCCGGTAGTGGACCTCCTGGCGGCGGTGCGGCCGGATGCGCCGCTCGTCCACGAGGACGCCGGGACCAACGTGGCCGCCCACTACACGCAGCGCGTGGGGGACGTCGAGGCGGCCTTCGCCCGGGCGGCGCACATCTTTCGCGAGCGGTTCGTGTTCGACCGCGGGGCATCCTCCCCCATGGAGACCAGGGGAGTGCTGGCGGAGTGGGACGCCGCGGCGCGCCAGCTCACGGTATGGGACACCACGCAGGCGCCCATCCGCATCCGCGACTTCCTCAGCCGGCTCTTCGGCCTGCCGCTGCACCACATCCGCGTGGTGGCGCCCGACATCGGCGGCGGGTTCGGGCCGAAGATCATGATGTGCTACCCGGAGGAGATCCTCGTCCCCCATGCCGCCATGGTGCTCGGCCGCCCGGTGAAGTGGGTGGAGGACCGGCGGGAGCACTTCACCGCCACCAACCACGAGCGGCTGCAGGTCCACGACGCCGAGATCGCCGTCGACGGGGAGGGCCGCATCCTGGGCGTGCGCACCGTCTTCCTGCACGACGCCGGCGCCTACTGCGCCTACGGCCTCATCGTCCCCATCGTGGCCTCGTGCACGCTCCCCGGCCCCTACCGCATCCCCAACTACCACGCCGAGTTCACGGCGGTCTTCACCACCAAGACCCAGACGAGCCCCTACCGCGGGGCCGGGCGGCCGCACGGGGTCTTCGTCATGGAGCGGCTGATCGAGCGGGTGGCCCGCGAGCTGGGGCTGGACCGGGCGGAGGTGCGCCGCCGCAACTTCATCCAGCCCCACGAGTTCCCCTATGACGTCGGGCTCATCTACCAGGACAACGCGCGCCTCGTCTACGACAGCGGCAACTACCCGGAGGTGCTGGACCGGGCGCTGCGGGCCATCGACTACGACGGGTGGCCGGCCCGGCGGGCCGCCTACCGGCGGGCCGGGCGCGTCGTGGGGCTGGGCCTGGCCTGCTACGTGGAGGGGGGCGGCATCGGCCCCTACGAGGGGTGCCGCATCACCGTGGAGCCCTCGGGCAAGGTCTTCGTGGCCACCTCGGTGGGCACCCAGGGGCAGGGCCACTACACCGCCTTCGCCCAGATCGTGGCGGACGCCCTGGGGGTACGTCCGGAGGACGTCATCGTCACCACAGGGGACAGCGGGGCCTTCGGGTGGGGCACGGGCACCTTCGCCAGCCGGGCGGCCGTGGTGGCCGGCAATGCGGTGGCGCTGGCGGCGCAGGCCGTGCGCGAGAAGACGCTGCAGGTGGCGGCCACGCTGCTGGAGGCGCGGGTCGACGACCTGGAGCTGCGCGACGGGACGGTGCGGGTGCGCGGGGTGCCCGGCCGGGCGGCGCCGCTCGGGGAAGTGGCGGTGGCGGCCAACCCGCTGCGGGGCACCATTCCCGCCTCGTGGGAGGGACCGGGGCTCGAGGCGACGCGCTACTTCGCCCCGCCCCGCGGGACCTTTGCGGCCGGCTGCCACGCCGCCGAGGTGGAGGTGGACGTGGAGACGGGGATGGTGCGCTTCCTGCGCTACGTGGTGGTGCACGACTGCGGCCGGGTGATCAACCCGCTGATCCTGGAGGGGCAGATCCGCGGCGGGATCGCCCAGGGGATCGGCAACGCTTTCTATGAACGACTGGTCTACGACGAGGAGGGACAGCTGCTGACCCAGACCTTCATGGACTACCTGCTGCCCACGGTGGCGGAAGTGCCGCGCATCGAGATCGAGCACCTGGAGACCCCTTCGCCGCTCAACCCGCTGGGGGTGAAGGGCGCGGGCGAGGCCGGGACCATCCCTGTCCCGGCGCTGCTTGCCTCCGCGCTGGACGACGCCCTCCAGGAGTGGGGGGTGCGGATCACGGAGATGCCGCTCAGCCCCGCGCGCGTGCGGGAGCTGATCGCCGCCGGGGCCGGCCGGGTGCCGGCCGGGGTGGGCGCGTGAAGCCCCCGCCGTTCCGCTACGCCGCCCCGCGCTCGGTGGCCGAGGCGCTGGCCCTGCTGGCCGAGTACGGCCCGGAGGCGAAGGTCCTGGCCGGCGGTCAGAGCCTGGTGCCGCTCTTGAACATGCGGCTCGTGCGCCCCGAGGTCATCGTCGACATCAACCGCATCGGCCGGCTGGCCTATCTCCGCCGGCGGGGCGACCGGCTGCTGGTAGGCGCGCTCACCCGCCAGCGGGAGGTCGAGGGCTCCCCGCTCGTGGCCCGCGCTGTGCCCCTGCTGGCCGAGGCGATCCGCCTGGTGGGCCACCCGCAGATCCGCAACCGCGGCACGGTGGGCGGCTCCATCGCCCACGCCGACCCCGCGGCCGAGCTGCCGGCGGTGCTGGCGGCGCTCGACGGGGATGTGGTCGTCGTGGGCCCGGCGGGCACGCGGGTGATCGGGTGGACTCACTTCTTTACCGGGTACCTCACCACGGCGGTCGGGCCGGACGAGCTGGTCACCGAGGTCCGCTTCCCGCTGCCGCCGCCGCGCAGCGGCAGCGCCTTCCTGGAGGTCGCCCGCCGCCACGGCGACTTCGCCCTGGTGGGGGTGGCCGCGCTGGTGCAGCGCGAGGACGGCCGCATGGCCGCCGCCCGGCTGGCCTTCACCGGCGTGGGCCCGGGCCCGCTGCGCGCGCCGGAGGCCGAGGCCTTCCTGGCGGGCCGGGAGCCGACGCCCGAGGTGCTGGCCGAGGCGGGACGGCTGGCTGCGGCCCCGCTCGAGCCCCCCGAGGACATCCACGCCACGGCCGCCTACCGGAAGGAGGTGGCGGCCGTGCTGGTGCGCCGGGCGCTGGCGGCGGCGTGGGAACGCTCCGCCACCCGCCCCCGCGCCGGCCGCAGCCGCGCGCCACGGGCCGGCGCGTCCGAGCGCGCGCCGGGCGGATGAGGGACCCACGCCGCAGATGAGGGACCCACGCCGCAAGGGGGCCGCCCGGCGGATGAGGGACGCGGATGGGTGAGGGCACGGTCGCCCCGGCCCGCCTCGCCCGTCCCGCGCGGCCCCGCCGGCTCCGCCCGCCGGTGGCGACGGCCACGGTCACCCTGACGGTGAACGACCGCCCGGTCGAGGCCACGGTCGACGTACGCAAGACCCTGGCCGACTTCCTGCGGGAGGACCTGGGGCTGACCGGCACCCACCTGGGGTGCGAGCACGGGGTGTGCGGCGCGTGCACCGTGCTGCTCGACGGCGCCCCGGTGCGCTCCTGCCTGCTCTTCGCCGTGCAGGGGGCGGGCCACACCGTCACCACGGTCGAGGCGCTGAGCACGGGGGAGACGCTCCACCCCCTGCAGGAGGCGTTCCGCCGCCACCACGGGTTGCAGTGCGGCTTCTGCACGCCGGGGATCCTGATGAGCGCCTACGCGCTGCTGCGCGACCACCCGCACCCCACCGAGGCCCAGGTGCTGGAGACGCTGGGCGGCCACCTCTGCCGGTGCACGGGCTACCAGGGGATCGTGGAGGCGGTGCAGGCTGCGGCCGGAACGGGAGCGGGAGCCGAGCCGCCGAAGGGGTGATCGCTCCCTTCCCACCCGGGGCATCTCATTGTACATTGTACATGTGAAACGGCTGACCGCCTCCGAGGCGCGTCGCGTGTGGTTCGGGCTCCTCGACGAGGTCGCCCGGGGCGAAGTCGTCGTCATCGAGCGGCGCGGGCACCGCATCGTGCTCCGTGCCGAGCCCGCCCCGTCGGACCGCGACGCTCCGGTCGAATACGCCTCCCTCTTGCGGGTCCCCGACCTCGAGCAGGCCCACACCTGGTCCTGGGAGTGGACACCCCGAGCCGTCGGGCTGCGTCTCCGCCAGCGGCGCCGGACGGCCCGGTGACCGTCCTGCTCGACACGCACTTCCTCATCTGGATCGTGCTCTCAGCCCGCCGCCTGCGGGACTTCCCCTGGCTCGATCGGTACCGCCCCTGGGGGCTGTCGCCGGTCTCGCTCCTGGAGGTGCAGTTCCTCAGCGAGGCCGGGCGGCTGGAAGTGCGCAACCCAGAGTTCACGGACGCCGTCCTGGCCGACCCGCGGTTTCTGGTGGACGAGGTGCCGTGGCTGACGCTCGTCCGCCACGCCCTCCCGCTCACGTGGACTCGCGATCCGTTCGACCGTCTGCTGGCGGCCCACAGCCGCGCCCGCCGCGCCCCGCTCTGCACGCTCGACGAGACGCTGCAGGCGCGCCATGAGTGGATCCTCAAGGAGGTCCGGCTTCCCCGTCGGGGGTAGGATAGGGGCGTGTCCGCCTCCATCCCCGCCCTGGCCATCGCCCGGCCGGTCCAGCCGCTCCTCCAGTCGCCCGGCCTGGCCGGTCAGGTGCTGGCCGTCTTCGACCGGTCCTGCTACGTCGAGGCGCGCGAGGGCCGCATCATCGCGGTGCTCAGCGAGCCGCTGGGGCGGGGGGCGTTCGCCCTCACGGTCCGCGCCACCCCCTCCTTCCGGCACGTCCCGACCGGGCACCCGGTGGAGGTGCACGACGAGCACCTCCAGGTCGGCGACCTGCGCATCCACCTGACCCCGGCCGCCGTCTGGGACCCCACCCTCCCCACCCTGGCCGCGCCCGCCGACCGGGGGATGCGCGCGGTGCGCATGTTCCTGCGGTGGGCCGCACCGGAGGAGGGACTGGCCCGCGTCCTCTACCCCGAACACGAGAGTCCCCTGCTTACCCAGGCGCGGCAGGGCCTGGGCCTGCTGCGCGAGGCGCTGCAGGAGGGTGACATCGCCTCGCTCACCGCCGCCGCCAGCCGGCTGGCCGGCCTGGGGCCGGGGCTCACGCCATCAGGAGACGACCTGCTGGCTGGCGTGCTGCTGGCCTGTCACCTGTGGCCGGACCGGGCAGGGCCGCTCGGCATCCGGGCCGTCGGCCAGATCGTCCTGGAGACGGCGCGGGTGCGCACCGGGCGGGTGAGCCAGGCCTACCTGGAGGCAGCGTTCGCGGGGCATGCGCCCGACCGCTGGCACGACTTCGTGCGGCGGCTGCCCGCAGACCCCCACCAGGCCGTCGACGCCGCCGCGCGCATCCTGGAGACGGGGGAGACCTCCGGCGCCGACATGCTGGCTGGCTTCCTCTACGCCTGGCAGATGGGCGAGACGGCTGCGCCGTCCAGGGAGCGCGTGTAGGCTGTCCTGGACGCGCGCCCGGGGCGCCGGCCCGGGCGCGGGCGGTCGCTCACCCGGCCGACGGCGCGTTAGCTGGAAGGGACCGTCCGCCCCGTGCCCGGACCGTTGGGGGTGGGGGAGGGCGAGACCTCGGTCTCGCGGGCGTCGCGGCCGCGACGCGGCAGGCGGGACTCGACCGCGTCGAGCAGCTCCTGCATCTCCGTGCGCACGACCTCCCGCCAGTAGGTACCGACCTGCCCCATCGCCCGGTAGCGCCGCTGCCGCGCACGCAGCAGCCGCCGCACGGGCAGGCGCCGCAGGTCGGCCAGCGCCGCCGTCAGGTGCGCCCGTACCGTCGCCGCCGCCGCATCCGGTGCGGCCTGGGCACCGCCCGGCGGCTCCGGCACCACCACGTCGATGATGCCCAGCCGCAGCAGGTCGGGCGCGGTGAGCTTCAGGCGGGCCGCCACCTCCGCCGCGCGCCCCGGGTCCCGGTAGAGGATGGCCGCCGCGCCCTCGGGCGAGATCACCGAGTAGATGGCGTGCTCCAGCATCAGCACCCGGTCGGCCACGGCCAGGGCCAGGGCACCGCCGCTGCCGCCCTCGCCGATCACCACGCTGACGATGGGCGTCGGCAGGACCGCCATGGCCTGCAGGTTCCGGGCCAGGGCCTGCCAGACCCCGTGCCGCTCCGCCTCGTAGCCCGGATAGGCCCCCGGCGTGTCCACGAAGGTGAGGAGCGGCAGGTGGAACTTGGCCGCCAGCCGCATCAGGCGCAGGGCCTTGCGGTAGCCTTCGGGGAGGGCCATGCCGCGCCGGCGGACCTCGCGCTCCTCCGGCGTGCGTCCCCGCTCGTGCCCCACCACCACCACGGTCTGGCCGTCCAGCTCCCCTACCCCGCCGATGACGGCGGGGTCGTCGCCCGACTGCCGGTCGCCGTGGAGCTCGACGAACCGCACCAGCAGTCGGTCGAGGTAGTCCCGTGTGGTCGGCCGGTCGGGGTGGCGCGCCAGCAGCACTTCCTCCCACGGCGTCTCGCCGCCGCGCGTGACGGCGGGCGGGCGGTGGCGCCGCCCCTCACGCCGGGCCGGGGGCCGCTCGGCGCGCGCCGGGCTGAGGTGGCGCACGAGCGACGCCACCAGCTCGCGCAGGTGGGGACGGTCCACCAGCAGGTCCACCAGCCCCGAGCGGAAGAGGGTCTCGGCCCGGTGGGAGTCCTCGGGCAACCGCTCCCCCAGCGTAGCCTCGATGACGCGCGGCCCCACGAAGCCCACGAGCGCGCCGGGCTCGGCGATGAGGACGTCGCCCAGAGCGGCAAAGGAGGCGGCCACGCCGCCGAAGGTGGGGTGGGCCAGCACGGACAGGTAGGCCAATCCGGCCTGGTCGTGGCGGGCGCGGGCCACGGCGGTCTTGGCCATCTGCATGAGGGAGAGCATGCCCTCCTGCATGCGGGCCCCGCCGCTGGCGGTGACACTCACCACCGGCAGGCGGCGGCGCGTGGCGTGGTCGAAGGCGTCCGCCACCTTCTCCCCCACCACCGAGCCCATCGTCCCGCCCATGAAGTCGAAGTCGAAGCAGATGAGCATCACGGGCAGGCCGTCGATACGGGCCTCGCCGGTGAGGACGGCCTCCCGCAATCCGGTGCGCCGCCGCGCCTCCAGGAGGCGGTCGCGGTAGGTACGCTGGTCGGCGAAGGCCAGCGGGTCGACGGAGACCAGGCCCCGGGCGCGCTCGCGGAAGGTGCCCGGATCGGCGAGCATGGCCACGCGCTCCCGGGCGGGCATGGGCAGGTGGGTGCGGCAGGAGGGGCAGACGTAGAGCGCCTCCCGCAGCGCCGGTCCGCTCAGGGGGCTACGGCAGCCCGGGCAAGTGGTGGCGGTCTCGACGGCCATCGATGGTGAGGGGCCGCACCCGACGCGGGCGCCAGCGCCGCCGCGCCGGTGCGGGCTCCAGAGAGTAGGATACCGCGCGCGGCCCGTCCTCAGACCACCCGCGCCCGCCCTCCCTCAGACCACCCGCGCCCGGCGCAGGGTGGCGATGGCCTCCGCGTCGTAGCCCAGCTCCGCCAGGATGCGGTCGGTGTGCTCGCCCAGCAGCGGGGGTGGACGGCGCACCGCGCCCGGAGTCTCGGAGAGCTTCACCGGCACTCCGGTCTGGCGCAGCCGGCCGATGCGCGGGTGCTCCACCTCCACCACCATCTGCCGCACCGCCACCTGCGGGTCGGCGAAGAGGTCGCTCATCAGGTAGATGGGGCCGTTCGGCACCCCGGCGGCGTCGAGGAGCTCGCGCCAGTGGGCGGTGGGGCAGGTGGCGAAGAGCGCCTCCAGCAAAGGCACGAGCACGGCGCGGTGCGCCACCCGGTCGGCGTTGGTGCGGAAGCGCGGGTCCTCCCGCCACTCCGGGCGCCCGATGGCCTGGCAGAAGCGCTCCCAGATGGCCTCGCTGCCCACCGCCAGGTTGAGGTAGCCGTCGGCGGTGCGGAAGGCCTGGTAGGGCACGATGGAGGGGTGCGCCGAGCCCAGGCGGCGCGGGTTTTCTCCCGTGGCGAAGTAGGCCGCCGCCTGATAGGTCATCCAGGCCACCTGCCCGTCCAGCATCGCCGCGTCCACCCACTGCCCCCGGCCGGTGCGCTCCCGGGCGCGCAGCGCCGCCAGGATGCCGAAGGCCGCGAACATCCCCGCGCAGATGTCGGCCACGGCCACCCCCACCTTCACCGGCGGGCCGCCCTCCTCGCCGGTGATGCCCATGAGCCCGCCCATCCCCTGGAGGATCAGGTCGTAGGCGGTGCGCTCGCGGTAGGGACCGTCCTGGCCGAAGCCGGAGATGCTGGCGTAGACCAGGCGCGGGTACCGGGCGTGCACGGCCGCGTAGCCGAAGCCGAGCCGGTCCATCGTGCCCGGGCGGAAGTTCTCCACCAGGACGTCGGCGCGGGCCAGCAGCCGGTGGAGGACCTCCGCGCCGCGCGGGTCCTTGAGGTTGAGGGTGAGGCTCTCCTTGTTGCGGTTCACGCTGAGGAAGTAGGTGGCCTCGCCGTCGAGGAAGGGCGGCCCCCACCCGCGCGTGTCGTCCCCGCCCTCGGGCGTCTCCACCTTGATGACGCGCGCGCCCAGGTCGGCCAGCATCAGCGTGCAGTACGGCCCGGCCAGCGCGCGGCTGAGGTCGACGACCAGCAGGTCCTCCAGGGGGAACACGGTCCTCAGGTCCGCTCCTCGCGGTCATAGGGGCGCGCCAGCGCCGCCGGCGCCTGCGCGCCCCGGTAGACCCGGACCAACACCAGGATGGCCAGCAGGTAGGGCAGCATCAACAGCCCCTGGGAGGGGACCGCCCGGGTCACCAGCGCCAGGCGGAACTGCAGCGCCTCCACGTAGGCGAAGAGCAGGGCGCCCAGCGGCACCACGTGCGGCAGCCAGCGCCCGAAGATCACCAGCATGAGGGCGATCCACCCGCGCCCGGCCACCATCCCCTCCGTGTAGGCCCCGGTGATGGTGAGCGGCAGGGCCGCGCCGGCCAGCCCGATCAGCGCCCCGCCGGCCACCGTGGCCAGGTAGCGGACCGCGAAGACGTTCACGCCCACCGTGTCGGCGGCGCGCGGGTTCTCTCCCAGGGCCCGCAGCCGCAACCCCGCCGGCGTGTGGAACAGGAAGACGGTCAGGGCCGGGACCAGCAGCAGCGTCAGGTAGACGAGCCCGTGCTGCCTGAAGAGCACCGGGCCCAGCACCGGCAGGGACTGCAGGCCGGGGACCGGCAGGTCGGGCAGCGTCGGGACGCGCGGCGGGGAGAAGCGCACCCCCACGACGATGCGGTAGAGGAGCGAGGCCAGCCCCACGCAGAGCACGAAGAGGGTGAGCCCCACCGTGATCTGGTCGCGGCGCAGCGTGACGGCGTACCAGGCCAGGACCAGGCTGAGGAGCGCCCCCGCCGCCATCGCCAGGCCCATCCCCGCCAGCACGTGGCCGCTGGCGAAGACCCCCAGGAAGCCGACCACGGCCCCCAGCAGCATCTGGCCCTCGATGGCCACGTTGAGGACGCCGGCGCGCTCGGTCACGAGCTCGCCCAGGGCCGCCAGGAGCAGCGGGACGGCCATGGTCACCATCAGCCGCAGCAGGCCGGGGTCGACGAGCGTGGTCACGCCGGAGGCCTCCTCCCATCCACCCTCGCGCCGGCGAGCATCCGGCCACAGCCCCGTCGGACCCGCGCCCTCCGCCTCACGAGGGCGGCGCCTCCAGGGCCCGACGCGTCCAGAAGGCCCGGCGCGCGCGGACCCGCGGCACGCCCGGCCGGGCCGCCTCCGCCAGCAGCACCACCAGCAGGATCACCGCCTGGAAGACGAAAACCGCACTGGCGGGCAGGCCGATGCTGCGCTGCAGCGAGTCCGACCCGACCAGCAGCACGGCGAAGCCGAAGGCGGCCGCCATCGCCCCCAGCACGTGGCGGCGGCTCAGCACCGCCACCAGGATGGCCATCACCCCGTACCCCGGCGAGAGCCCCAGGATCAGCCGGTAGTGGAAGCCGCTCACCTCGATGGCTCCCGCCAGCCCGCCCAGTGCCCCGCTCGTGATCAGGGCCACGAGCGTCATCCTGGCCAGGGGGATGCCGGCCGCGCGGGCGGCCCGGGGGTTGTCGCCCACCGCGCGGATCTGGTAGCCGAGCACCGTGCGCCCCAGCACCCAGGCCACGAGCAGGCCGGCCGCCACCGCCAGCACGATGCCGGCGTGGAGCCCGGCCCGGGGCGCCAGCATCGGCAGGGTGGTGCCGGGCGGGATGGGGCGGCTGATCGCCTCCCCGGCCATCGGGTCGTTCCAGGGCCCGGTGGCCAGGTACTCGGTGAGGAGGAGGGCGACGAAGTTCAGCATCACCGTGACGAAGATCTCGTTCACGCCGGCGGCGGCCCGCAGGACCGCCGGCACCGCCGCCAGTGCCGCCCCGCCGAGGATCCCCGCCAGCAGCACCACGGGCAGCGCCAGGGCGCGCGGTGCCGCCCCCAGCGCAAACGCCACGCCCGTGGCGGCGATCGCCCCCAGGTAGATCTGGCCGTCGACGCCGACGTTGAAGAGGCCGGCGCGCATGCCCAGGACGACGGCCACACTGCCCAGCAGCAGGGGCGACGTCTTGTTGAGGGTCTGGGCGATGCCGGCGGCCGAACCGAGGGAGGTGCGGAACATCGTGCGGTAGGCCGTGGCGGCGTCCCCCTGCGCCAGGGCGATGAGCGCCGCCCCCACGAGGAGGGCCACGGCGAGGGCCAGAGCGTACACGCCTGCGGCGGCCAGCGCCGGCCGCAGCGTCCGGGGACGGGCCGCCCTCATCCGCCGGCTGCGCCCGCGGCACCCACCATGGCCGCGCCGATGGCGTAGGGGTCGTAGGCGTCCCGGGTGAACAGACCGGCCAGGCGGCCCGCGCGCAGGACGGCGATGCGGTCGGCCAGGGTCATCAGCTCGTCCAGGTCCTCGGAGCAGAGGAGGACCGCTCCGCCGCGCGCGCGCACCTCGCGCAGCCGCTCGTGGATCAGGCGCGTGGCGGGGACGTCGAGACCGCGGGCGGGGTTCATGGCCACGAGCAGCCGGTGGCCGGTGAGGGCGGCCAGGCGGAAGGCCCGGCCGGCCACCACGCGCTGGATGTTGCCCCCCGAGAGCGTGGCGGTGCGCACCGCCGGGTCGGGGCAGACGATGCGGTACTCGGCGATCACCTCCTCGGCCAGCGCCCGCGCGCGCCGCGCGTCGAGGCGGACCCCGCGGAAGAGGAGGTGGTGCAGCCCCAAGAGCAGCGAATCGGTCACGCTGAGGGTCGGCAGGATGCCGTCGCCGAGGCGGTCCTCGGGGATGTAGGCGATCCCGCGCGCCAGACGCTCCCGTCCCGGCAGGGCCTCGATAGGGCTGCCGTCCAGGAGGATGCGCCCCCGGCGGGCGGGCCGCAGCCCGACGATGGCCTCGACCAGCTCCCGCTGCCCGTTGCCCGCCACACCGGCCACCCCCACGATCTCCCCGGCGTGCACCACGAGCGAGACGTCCTCCACCATCGCCCGGCCCCGCTCGTCGCCGACGGTCAGCCCTTCCAGCGCCAGCCGGGGAACCGTGGCGCCCGCCGGCCCGGCCCGTGACGTGGCTGCGCCCGAGGGCGGTGGCGTGGTCGGCCCCGGGGCTGCGGGCGGGGCCGGCGCCGGGGCGGGTGCCGGTGCCGGATGGCGCTCTGGAGCCGGCTCCTCGCCGGCCAGGCCCAGGGCGGCGGCCACCGTGGCGTCGGCGGCGCGGGGCAGGCGCTCGCCGATCATCAGCTCCACCAGGCGCCCCTCGTCGGCGGCCGCCGTGGGCAGCGTGGCGACGACGCGTCCCCGCCGCATGACCGTCAGACGGTCGGTCACCGCCAGCGCCTCGCGGATCTTGTGGGTGATGAAGATGACGAGCAGCCCGCCCCGGGTGAGCGCCCCCAGCGTGGCGAAGAGGGTCTCCACCTCCTGCGGCGTGAGGAGCGTGGTGGGCTCGTCCAGGATGAGGATCTCCACGCCGCGGTAGAGGGCCTTGAGGATCTCCACCTTCTGCTGCACGCCCACGCCCAGGCGGGCCACGGGGACGTCGAGCGGGACGGCCAGCCCGTAGCGCGCCGCCAGCGCCTCCACCTGCCCGCGCAGGGCCGACCGGCGGAGCCGCCACCCCCCGCCTTCCCGCCCCAGGACGATGTTCTCCAGGGCGGTGAAGTGGCCCACCAGCTCCACGTGCTGGTGGACCATGGCGACCCCGCGGGCCACGGCGTCCCGGGGCTCGCGGATGGCCGCCGGCTGCCCGTCCAGGAGGATGCGCCCGGCGTCGGGGCGGTAGAGGCCGCTCAGGACGTTCATCAGCGTCGTCTTGCCGGCGCCGTTCTCGCCGAGCAGCCCGTGGATCTCCCCCCGCTCCGCGCGGAAGTCCACCCCGGCGAGCGCGGTCACCTCGCCGAAGCGCTTGACGATCCCTTCCATCGCCAGCAGGGGCACGCTGAGAGGTTGGCCGCACGCCCCGTCCATCCCTGCGCCGCGACCGGGGCCGTCCCGTGGCGCGCTGCAGGCCGTCCCGCGCCACGGAAACGGCCCGCCGGGCAGGAGGGCCGGTCACGGACGCGAATCACCCAGTGTCGTCCTGCGGGTGAACGCCTCCGGCATGGACCTCATCGTCCGCCACGCCGCCATCCCGGGCCGCGAGGGGCTCTGCGACATCGCCGTCCAGGACGGGCGCATCGCCGCCATCGAGCCCCACCTGCCGCAGCGCGCCGCCCGCGAGCTGGACGCGGAGGGCAACCTGGTCACCCCCGGCCTGGTGGAGACGCACATCCACCTGGACGCCGCCCTCACGGTGGGCCAGCCCCGGCACAACCGCAGCGGCTCGCTCTTCGAGGGGATCGAGATCTGGGCGGAGCGGGTGCGGACCCTCACCGAGGAGGACGTGCGGACGCGGGCGCTCGGGGCGCTGCGCTGGATGCTGGCCCACGGGGTCACCCGCGTGCGCACCCACGTGGACATCTGCGACCCGCAGCTCACCGCCCTGCGGGCCCTGCTGGAGGTCCGCGAGGAGGTGGCGGACCGCATCACCCTGCAGCTCGTGGCCTTCCCGCAACAGGGAATCTACTCGTTCCCCGACGGGGAGCGGCTGCTGGTCCAGGCCCTGGAGATGGGCGCCGACGTCGTGGGCGGCATCCCCCACTACGAGTGGACGCGCGAGTACGGCGAGCGCGACGTGAAGACGGCCCTGCGCCTGGCCGCGGAGTACGACCGCCCGGCCGACCTCCACTGCGACGAGACCGATGACGACCAGAGCCGCTTCCTGGAGGTCGTGGCGGCGGAGACGATCCGCCTGGGCCTGCAGGGACGGGTGACGGCCAGCCACACGACCGCCATGCACTCCTACAACAACGCCTACGCCTACCGCCTGATCCGCTGGCTGCGCCGCGCCGGGGTGCACATCGTTACCAACCCGTTGGACAACGCCGTCCTGCAGGGGCGCTTCGACGCCTACCCCATCCGCCGCGGCTTCACCCGGGTGAAGGAGCTGCTGGCCAACGGGATCAACGTGGCCATCGGCCACGACTCCATCATGGACCCCTGGTACCCCCTGGGGGTGGGGGACCCGCTGCAGGCCTGCTTCGTCATGGTGCACTACGGCCACATGTCGGGGCGCGAGGAGCTGGAGACGCTGCTCGACCTGGTAACGACCCGGGCGGCGGCGGTCTTCGGGGCGGAGGACTACGGCCTGGAGGTGGGCCGGCGGGCCGACCTGGTGGTCTTCGACGCGCCCACGCGGGTGGACGCGCTGCGCACCCTGGCCGCGCGCCGGTACGTCGTCTCCCGCGGGCGGGTCGTGGCCGAGACCCAGCCCGCCCGCTCGCGCGTCCACTGGGACGGCCGGACCGAGGAGGTCCGCTTCCTCCCATAGCGGTCCGGGCGAACGAGGGCCTGCGGGCCAGCTCGGTGCGGGACGCTGAGGTTTGACATCTTGATGTCAACTGCCTACATCTCGATGCATGAGAACGACGATCCGCCTGGACCCGCAGTTGCTGGCCGAAGCCAAACAGCTGGCCGCCCGCACCGGGCGCACCCTCACGGCGGTGATCGAGGACGCGCTCCGGCAGGCGCTCGCGGCGGCGAGGCGCCCCCGGAAGACCCGGGGGCCGGCGCTCCCCACGTTTCGGGGCGACGGCCTCCAGCCCGGGGTGGATCTGGATGATACCGCGGCGCTGCTCGACGTCATGGAGCGGGGATGATCCTCCTCGACATGAACGTCCTGGTCTACGCGCATCGAGCGGACGCTCCCGACCACGCCCGCTACCGTGCCTGGCTGGAGGAGGTCCTGGCATCCCCCTCCCCATACGGGATCGCCGAGCTCGTGCTGAGCGGGTTTCTGCGCGTGGTCACGCACCCGCGGGTGTTCAGGACGCCGACGCCGATGGCACGGGCGCTCAAGTTCGTTCAGGCCCTGCGGGAGCGGCCGAACTGCGTGCTGCTGGCGCCGAGGCCGCGCCATTGGGAGATCTTCGTCGACCTCTGCCGGCGCACAGCCGTTCGGGGCAACCTGGTGCCCGACGCGTACTTCGCCGCGCTGGCCATCGAGTCGGGCTGCGAGTGGATCACCACCGACAGGGACTACAGTCGCTTCCCGGGCCTGACGTGGCGGCACCCCCTTGACGCCTGACGACGTCCCCGCCCAGGCCACCGCCCCCGGCGGCGCCGCCGCGCCCGGCCGGTCCGCCGCCCCGGCTCCAGCCGTCCCGGCTCCGGCCGTCGCGGAGAGCCGTCCACGGGTCTCCCGCGCCGTCCTGATGGGGCTGGGCTCGTGGACCGTCTTCGCCGTGGTCGCCGTGGCGGCCTGGGAGGTCGGCTCGCGCCTCTACGCGCAGCCCTACCTCCTCCCCGCCCCCTCCCAGATCGCCCTGGCCCTGCGCGAGGACCTGGACCTCGTGCTGGCCTACGCGGCCATCACCACGCAGGAGGTGGTCTGGGGCTTCCTGCTGGGGTCGGCCCTGGCGCTGCTCGGCGCCATGCTCTTCGTCTGGCTGCCCCGGGCGGTGGAGGACTTCCTCTACCGGCTCGTCGTCACCCTCAACAGCACCCCCTTCGTGGCCCTGGCCTCGCTGGCGGTGGTGTGGTTCGGCCTGGGGATCACCAGCAAGGTCATCATCGCCGGGATGTACACTTTCTTCGCCGTCCTCTACCACACCCACAAGGCGTTCATCTCGGTGGACCCCATGCGCGAGCACCTCATGGACGTCTACAACGCCACCTGGCTGCAGCGGATGCTCCTCCTGCGCGTCCCGTCCGCCCTGCCCATCATCTTCACCAGCCTGAAGGGCGGGGTGATGGCGGCGGTGAACGGGGCCATCGTCGGGGAGCTCTTCGGCGCCTTCGAGGGCCTGGGCTACATGATCCTGGATTCTCGCTACGTGGGGAACACGGTCCGGGTGTTCCTCGCGGCGGTGTGCTCGACGCTCATCGGGTGGGTGCTGCTCGGTGCGGTCACGCTGGCCGAGCGGCTGGTCCTGCCCTGGCACGTCAGCATCACGCGCGGGCGGCCGGTCTGACCGCCCGACGGCCAAAGGAGGTGGGGCGATGCGCAGGTTCGTCGTCATGGGAACCCTGGGACTCGTGCTGGCGCTGCTCCTCGGCGCGGGCGCGGGGGCGCAGGGGCCGCGGGTCACCATCATCGAGGCGTGGTTCATCCACAACGAGTCGATGGGCGACCCGGTGGCGGTGGAGAAGAGGCTCTTCGGCAACCTGCAGGTGCAGGTCGTGGGCGGCGGCCCCGGGCTCTCGCCCATCGACCGGGTGATGGCGGCGGCGCGGCGCGGGGACATCGTGCTGGGGGTGGACTACCCCTACAACATCCTGGAAGCCCGGGAACGGCAGCGCCTGCCGCTCGTGGTGGTGGCCCACGACTTCCAGAAGTCGGCCATCCACCTCCTCTCCTGGGTACCGCTGAGCGGCCCCCGGGACGTGAAGGGCACCGTCGCCACCTGGATCGGCTACGACAAGCAGATCAAGGCGGCCATCGGGCCGGGGTGGGAGAAGCAGATCAAGATCGTCAACCAGCAGGGCGACCCGGCCACCATCGGCGGGTGGCTGCAGAAGCAGTACCAGTTCGCCCACGCCATGGGCTACAACGAGGTGCTGGTGGCCAAGCGCACCGTGAAGGAGCAGTACTACGTCTACAGCTACGCCGACGACTTCAACCAGCGCTGGCCGGAGAACGTCGTCTTCACCACCGAGGAGATCATCCGCCGCCACCCCCAGGTGGTGCAGCAGTACCTCACGGGCCGCTACCGCGGGTTCAAGTACGCCTTCGCTAACCGCCAGGAGGCGGCGCAGATCCTAGTCAAGTACAACAGGAACCTCAAGGGCGGGGAGGCCCACGAGATCGAGGGGATGGACTTCCTCTACTCGATCATGGTCACGGAGGCGACGCGGCGCCACGGCTACGGGTACGTCGACCCGGCGGCGTGGACGCAGCTGGCGCGCGACCTGGCCAACGCCAACCTGCTGCGGGCGCGCAACGTCCAGGCCGCCTACACCACCCGGTTCCCCAGTCGGGTGATGCCCTAGCGTGACCGCACCCCCCGTCATCCGGATGGTGGACGTGGCCAAGGCCTACGAGGTGGCGCGGCCGGCCGGGTGGCCCGGCCGCGCCCCGGGCCAGGTCCTGGAGGTCGTCTCCGGCCTCACCCTGGAGGTCCGGCCCGGGGAGTTCGTCTCCCTCATCGGCCCGTCGGGGTGCGGCAAGAGCACCGTCCTCTTCCTCCTGGCCGGCCTGCGGCCGCCCACCGCCGGGACCATCGAGGTGGCCGGACGCCCGCCGCAGGAAGCGCTGCGCGCGGGGCTCAGCACGGTCATCTTCCAGCAGCCCGTCCTCTTCGAGTGGCTGAGCACGGAGGAGAACCTCCTCCTGCCGCTGCGGCTGCGCGACCCGCGCTGGTGGTTGTGGCCCTGGCGGCGCGGCCGGTACCTGGAGCGCGCCCGGACGCTGCTGGCCACCGTCGAGCTGGACGGCTTCGGCGACTACTACCCGGACAAGCTCTCCGGCGGCATGCAGCAACGCGCCGCCATCGCCCGGGCCCTCACCCTCGACCCCCAGGTGCTGCTGATGGACGAGCCCTTCGGGGCGCTGGACGAGCTCACACGGGACCGCATGAACCTGGAACTGCTGCGCGTGGTCGAGGGGCGCCGGCTCACCGTGGTCTTCGTCACTCACTCGCTCGAGGAGGCGGTCTTCCTCTCCGACCGGGTGGTGGTGATGAGCCGCGGCCCCTCGCCGCGCACGGGGTCGAGCATCGTAGCCCAGATCCCCGTGACGCTGCCGCGCCCGCGCCGCCTAGCCCTCAAGGAGGAGGCGGCCTTCTTCCAGGCGGTGCGTGCGGGGCGGGCGGCGCTGCGGGAGGCGCAGGCGGCCTGACAGGTGGTCTCAGGCGGCCTGACAGGCGGCCTGAGGTATAATTGACGCGCCGTGCGGTCCGTGATGGTCGACGGACCGCACCACGGCAGGACCATGGGTGGACGGTCACGCCGGTATCGCGTTGCGGGTCTGCTCCTGGTCGCGCTCTGGGCGGCGGGACTGGCCCGGCTGGACCATCATGCCGCCGAAGCCGACCCCCTCCACGAGCACCTCGTCCTGACCACGAACGGGATCACCTGGGCGTCCTCGCTGCCACCGCACACCCACGGCGCGGCCGCCCCGCATACCCACGCGCCGGCCGGTGCCCCACGGCGGGAGGGCGGCGTGACCGTCGTCCTCGCCACCTCCCCCTCCACGGCGGTGACGGTTCTGGGGCTGGCCGCTGGCGCCGTGCTGGAACCGGCGCCGGGAACACCAGTCTGGTTCTCGCAGCCGGTGGCGTCCGTCGTGCCGCCGGTCCCTCCGACGATCCACAGCCTGGCCTGGGCTCCCGCCGACCCTCCGCCCCGCCCGCTCTAACGGCACCCCTCCAGGACAACGCGACGCGGCCCCGTCGCCGGCTGCACGGGAGCCGCGCCTGGAGATCCGGCGACACATCGGGATGGCCGAAGGGAGGAAGTTGTATGCGCGGGTGGATGCTGGGAGCGATCGGTATGGTACCCCTGCTAGTGACCCTGAACGGGGCGGTCCCCGTCGAGGCGCACGAGCACCGGAAGGTCGGGCAGGTCGAGTTCGTCGTAGGATGGGCGACCGAGCCTGCGTTTGTCGGTGAGAAGAACGGGCTGGACCTGCGGGTCCTCCTTCCCGCTCCCCATGGTGGGGAAGAGAGGCCGGTCGAGGGGCTGGAGCGCACCCTGCGCGCCGAAGTCCTCTTCGGCGGGCAGTCGCGGGCGCTCACCCTGCGCCCCGTCTTCCGCCAGCCGGGACGGTACACGGCCGACATCGTCCCCACGCGGGTCGGTGACTACCGGTTCCGCATCACCGGCACCATCGAGGGGCAGCCGGTGGACGAGACCTTCGACTCGGCTGACGGGAAGTTCGACGGCGTCGAGGAGATCGCGGCTATCCAGTTCCCTGAGCGTCTGCCGTCCCCCGCCGACCTGAGCCGGGAGACGGCCGCGGCGGCGGCGCAGGCCCGGCGGGCCCAGACGCTGGGAGGCGCCGGGCTGGTCCTGGGCCTCCTGGGGAGCGTGCTGGGCGGCCTCGCGCTGGTGCGTCGGTGGAGATGAGGCAGGCGTGACCGCGGCGCGACGGTCCCACCTCCCGGTCCCGGCGGCGATCCTGGCCGCAGCGACCATCGGGGTATTGCTCCAGGCGATCCCGGTCCGGGCGCACGCCACCTTCGTGCGGTCCGACCCGCCGGCCGGGGTGAGCCTGACCGATGCGCCGGCGCACGTCCGCGTCTGGTTCAGTGAGCCGGTGGAGCTGCGCTTCACCGAGCTGACCGTCTTCGACGTGCAGGGACGGCGCGTCGACCGGGGCGGCACGCAGCCGGTGCCGGGGGACCGGACGGCGGTCGCGGTCGCGCTGGCCCCCCTGGAACCAAGCGTCTACACCGTGGCGTGGCGAGCCCTCTCGGCGGTGGATGGCCACGTCACCCGGGGGAGCTTCAGCCTGCTGGTCGGCCCGGCGACGGTGCCGCCGCCTCCCGAGCCGCCGCAGCAGGTCGGCCCGGCCATGCCGCTCGAGGCGGCGGTGCGCTGGGCGGGGTACCTCGCCGGCGCCGTCCTGCTGGGACTGCTCCTGCTCGGACCGCTCGCGCTCGGGCCGGCGCTGCGCGGCCGGCGGCTCGACCTGGGGCAGGAGGCGGCCGCCCGGGCGCGCGAGCACCGCCTGGTATGGGCGGCCTGGACCGGCCTGCTGCTGGCCAGCGTCGGGGCCCTGGTGGTGCAGGGTGTCCTCGTCGGCGGGACCGGCACAGAGACCTTCCTGGCCACGCTGGGGCAACTGGCCTGGCGGACACGCTTCGGGCAGGTCTGGGCCCTGCGGGTAGCAGGGGTGATCGTCGCGGCACTGCTCCTCCCGCGCGCGCTGCGTGCCGGCGGCGCCGCCCGGGTGGGCACGGCGCTGCTCGCCGCCGGCGTCCTGGCGACGACCGCTCTGAACAGCCACAGCGCCGCCGCCGGCGCCGCGGTGGCGGTGGTTGCCGACTGGGTCCACCTGCTCGGGGTCTCCGTCTGGGTCGGCGGGCTCGTCGGCCTGGTGGCGGTCCTGCCCCTCTGGCTGCGGGCGCTGCCGCGGGCGCAGCGCCAGGCGGTGCTGGCCGAGGTGGTCCCGCGCTTCTCCCGGCTGGCCGTCGCCGCCGTCAGCGCGCTCGTCGCCTCGGGGCTGGTGCTGGCCTGGACGCACGTCGGCACGCCTGCGGCCATGCGCGAGACGCTCTACGGCCGGACCCTGGGCATTAAACTCCTCCTCGTCGTCCCGCTGGTGCTGCTCGGCGGCGTGAACTTGACGCTGATCCGCCCGAAGCTGGCCGCCGCCGTGCGCGGACCGGCCCGTCGTGCCGACGCGGTCAGTGGTCTGGCGCGCCTCTTCCACCGGATCGTCACCGTGGAGGTCCTCCTCGCCGTGCTCGTCCTGGGCGCGAGCGCCGTGCTCACCAGCCTGGCCCCTGCCCGCGACACCTACGCGCGCCTGGCGGCCCTGCGCCCCTTCCGCGTGTCCGCAACGGCGGGCGACCTGTCCCTCACGGTGGCGCTCAGTCCGGGACGGCCCGGGCTCAACACCGTCACCGTGACGGTACGCGACCGGGCCGGCCGGCCGGTGACGGCGCAGCGCGTCGACCTGCGCTTCACGTACCTGGACCAGCCGGTTGGCACAGTCGTCGAGCGGGCGCGACCTGCAGGTCCGGGGGCGTACGTCGTCTCCACCGCTGCGGCGGCCGTCGTGGGGCGGTGGCAGGTTGAGCTGCTCGTCCGGCGGGCCGGCATGGAGGACGCGCGCACGGCGGTGCGCTTCCGCCTCACCCCCACCGGTGCCGAGGCGGACCGCCCACCCGAGCCGCTCGCCGGCACGACCTTCTGGCAGCCGCGCACGGTCGGCGGGGTGGTGGTCGGCCTGGTGGGGATCGCCGTGCTGGTGGTGGCCCTGCGCCAGCGCAGGGGACGCCGGCGGGCAGCGGCCGCCGCGACCGGCGCCTTCCTTGCCGCCGCCGGCCTGTTCCTGGCGGTGCAGGCCGTGCGCGGGGAGCAGGCCCTGCTGGCGGCCACCAATCCCTTCTCGCCCACCGCGGAGTCGCTGCGGGTCGGCGAGGTCGTCTACCGCGCCCGGTGCCAGGTCTGCCATGGTGTGGAGGGACGGGGCGACGGTCCGGCGGCGGCCACGATGGTGCCGCGCCCGGCCGACTTCCGCATCCACATGGCCGCCGGGCATACGGACGGACAGCTCTTCTACTGGGTGACGAACGGCGTGACCGGAACGGCCATGCCGGCCTTCCGCGACGTCCTGACCCCCGAGGAACGGTGGCACGTGATCAACTTCATCCGCACTTTCGCACCCACGGACCGATGAGCCCGCTGGGAGCGGCACACAGGCGGGCCGCCCCCCCGGCGCGTCGCGCAGCAGTGGCCGGCGCCCTGGCGCTGGTCCTCTTGAGCGCCTGCCGCTCCTCGGACCCACGCCGCCTGCCCCTGAGCGGCCCGCTCCCGCAGGTCGGCGGCACGCTCGTCTTCCCGCGGCCCGGAGGCCTCTGGAGCTTCCGCCCGTCGACCGCGACGCGGCGGCTGCTCCGCCCTTTCTCCCCCGGCGCCTACGTCGGCGACCCCGCCGCCTCGCCTGACGGCTACCTCATCGCCTACACGGCGCTCTTCCCCAACCCCGACGGCAGCTATCCTGAGGGGACGGACGTCTACATCATGGGTGCCGACGGGCAGACCCAACGGCGCGTGGTGGCCTACGACGCCGAGGCGGGCGCCGCGATGCAGCCGGCCTGGGATCACAGGGGGCAGCGCCTGTTCGTCGTCCGCCAGAACCGCAAGGCGGCCACGCGCATCGAGGAGGTGGCGCTCGACGGGACCAGACTCCGGGTGGTGGTCTCCGATGGCTCCTGGCCCACCGTCGCCTCCGACGGCGCGGTGGCCTACCTGACCACCGATCGTCGGACGCGCCGCCCGCAGCTGTGGGTCCGGGAGCCGGGCGGCCCGCCGCGGCTGCTTGTGGGCGGCGACTTCCTCGGGCTCGTGGCCCCACGCTTCGCCCCGGACGGACGGCGCATCGTCTTCTCCGGCTTCGGCGGGCCGCCCATGCGGGCAAAGCGCGGAGCGGACGCCGGGGGTCCGGGTCGCGCCGTCCCGAGGCAGGCGATGGCCCTGGCCCGGTGGCTGGATTCGGCCCCGGTGCCGCGTCTGCAGTGGCGGCCCGGGCCGGCCAGGGTGCAGGCGCACGGCATCCCCTGGGACCTGTGGGTGGTCGCCCGGGACGGCAGCGGGCTGGAGCGGCTCACCGAGGTCGCGGAGGACGGGATCGTGGCCGCCTGGTCCCCCGACGGGCGGTGGGTCGCCTTCACCGGCGAGCTGGGCCTGTTCCTGTACGAGATGGCGACGGCGCGCCTCCTGCGCCTGACGGACGAGAGCGTGGGCGGAGGGATCACATGGCTGAGAGAACCAGGTCCGTGAAGGACGGCGTCACGCGGGCGGGCCCGCGCTCCACGCGCGGGGGGCGGCCAGGCCCGTGGATGCTGCTCGTGCGCTTGCTGGCGGTGGGGCTGGCCTGGCACCTCGCGGCGGTCCCGGCTCCTGGGCACGCGCGCCTCGTGCGGGCGGAGCCCGCGCCCAACGCCGTCCTCACCCGCCCGCCGCGAGTGGTGCGGGCGTGGTTCAGCGAAGAGCTGGCCCCCCAGGGCAGTGTGATGAACGTGCGCGACGCCCGCGGGCGCCTGCTGGCCAGCGGCGGGGTCGACCTGGCCGACCTGGAGCGCACCTCGATGGTGGCCGTGCTCCGAACCCCGCTGAGTCCTGGCACGTACACCGTGGGATGGCGTACTGTCTCGGCGGTGGACGGGGATGTCCTGCACGGGACCTTCCGGTTCACGGTGCGGCGGTGACGATGGCGGTGCGGTCCTGAACGGCGCCATGGGCCGGCACGTCCTCACGGTGCTGGCGGCGCTCGCGCTGCCGCTCCTCGTGGCGGCCCCGGCGGGGGCCCACGCCGTGCTGGAGCGCGCCGACCCGCCGCCGGGCGCCACCGTGGAGGCGCGCCCGGACCGGGTGGTGCTGGTCTTCAGCGAGCCGGTGGACCCCGCGCTCAGCAGCGTCGGCGTCACCGATCCTGGGGGCAGCGTGCACAGCGCCGGGCTCCGCCGGTCTCCGGACGGGCGGCGTCTCGTCCTGCCCCTGTCCTCCGGGGGGCGCGGGCTCTACGTCGTGCGCTGGCGCGTCCTCTCCATGGTGGACGGCCACACCACGAGCGGCATCGTCGTCTTCGGGGTGGGCGAGGCGGTACCGGCGGGACGCCGGTCGGCGGAGGGTGGCGCGCCAGCGCTCATGGTCGTGGTTCCTCGCTGGGTGGCGCTGGCGGCCGCGCTGCTCGCTACCGGTGCGGTGGCCTTCCCGCTGCTGGTGGGGGCGGCGGCAGCCGAGGTCCTGCCCCCTGAAACCGTGGTGGCGCGCCTGCGCCCGCTGGTGGTCCTGGGCGCGCTCGGGGTGCTGGCGGGCAGCACCGCCGAGTTCCTGGCCAACGCCGCGCAGCTGCTCGACAGACCCCTCGCGGCCGCCGTGGCCGACCCGCGCTTCCGCGCCCTGCTGCTCGGGACGCGCATCGGCTGGAGCACGCTCGGCCGGCTGGCCGCAGCGGTGCTGCTGCTCCTGCCCCCCACCCGCAGCGGCCGGCTGGCTCAGGGCGTCGGCGTGATTCTCCTCACGGGTGTGGGGGCGCTGGCCTCCCTCTTCGGCGGCCCCACGGCCGTGGCCACCGGCAGCCACCTGGGCCACCTGGTGCTGATCCTCGGTGCGGCAGTGGTCCACACCGTGTCCACGGCGCTGAGGCGTCCGCCGCGGGTCACCTGGGTGCCGCTGCTGCCGGCAGCGGCGCTGCTTGGGGCCGTCTCGCTCGCCTCCCACTCCGCGGGGCGCGGGTGGGCGCTGGGGACGGTCGACTGGCTCCACCTGGCCGCGGCCGGGCTGTGGATCGGAGGCCTCGCCGCGCTCCTGCGCCTCCTGCGTGCGGCAGGCGCCCGGCGCGCCGAGCTGGCGGCGGCGCTGCTGCCGCGGTTCTCCCGCCTGGCCGGCATCGCCCTGGGCACACTAGTGCTGACCGGCCTCGTCGCGGCCTGGGCGATCGTCCCCTCGGTGCGGGCCCTGCCCACCGCGCCCTACGGCCACGCCCTCCTGCTGAAGATCGCGCTGGTGCTGCCGCTGGCCGCTCTGGCCGCCGTGAACCACTTC
>JAVHLY010000030.1:29720-32910 GCA_031081585.1 Armatimonadota bacterium | reverse complement strand
CGGATGTAGGCGATGATGTCGGCGCGCGTGATCGTCCCCACCAGGCGCCCGCGGTCGCGCACCGCCACCAGGGAGGCGTCGCGCTGGGTCATGAGAGCCAGCACCTCGCTTGCGCTCTGCCCTGCCCGCACGGTGGGGCAGCGGTCCTCCGCCGCCATCACCTCGGCCACCCGCACCTCGTCCCAGCGATCCCGCGGCACCTGACGGACGTCGTCCAGGGAGATGATCCCGCGCCACTCCCCGTCGGTGCGCACGCAGTACTCGTTGGCCCGCCCCCGCATCAGGTAGTCGTGCACGAACTCGGCCAGGGTGAGGTCGGCCGGCACCGCCGGGAGATCCTCGCGCATCAGGTCGCGCGCCTCCACCCCGCGCAGGGCGCGGCGGATGAGCACCTGCTGGTAGCCCTGCTGGGCGGCCTGGAGCAGGAACCACCCGATGAAGACCAGCCACAGCCCGCCTACGGCGTTCCCCCCGACGAGGCGGAAGAGCCCCCACCCCATCAGGAGGTAGGCGAACCCCTGGCCCACCAGGCTGGCCAGGCGCGTGGCGTTGGCCAGGCTGCCTGTGGCGTACCAGAGCGCCGCCCGGAAGATGCGGCCGCCGTCCAGCGGGAAGGCCGGGACGATGTTGAAGAGCAGGATGATCCCGTTGATCGCGGCCAGGTACTGGAAGAGCCGGACCACGCTCTCTCCCCACGCGGCGCGCACGCCGATCCAGGCCAGCAGCGCGAAGAGCGCGGCGATGCCGAGGCTGGCCAGCGGGCCGGCCACGGCCATGCGGAACTCCGCCCCCGGAGTGCGCGGCTCGCGCGTCATCTGGGCGACGCCGCCGAAGACGAAGAGCGTGATCCCCCGGATGGGCAGCCCCTCCCGCCGGGCCACCACGCTGTGGGCCAGCTCGTGCACCAGCAGCGCGGCGAAGAGCAGCACGGTGGCCGTCACCCCGAGCGCGACGGCCCCAAGCGGCGAGAGGCCGGGCAGCGCCTCGGGGAAATACCCCACGGAGAGGCTCCAGGCCACCAGGACGAACAGGATGAACCAGGTGTAGTGGATCTCGACGGGGATCCCCAGGACCCTGGCGATGCGCACGCTCCCGTCCATCGGTCTCCCTCCTCCCGGGTTCCCGCCTCCACTTTACCCCGGGCGGTGGCCGCCGTAGGGTGAGGAGGACCGGGCCGCCCCCATGGGACTGGACACCTATCGCCGGAAGCGCCGCTTCGAGCAGACCCCGGAACCGACGGGGGAGGTGCGCCCGTCGGCGGGGCCGCTGCGCTTCGTCGTGCAGGAGCACCACGCCACCCGCTTCCACCACGACGTCCGCCTGGAGATGGAGGGCGTGCTGCGCTCGTGGGCCGTCCCGAAGGGGGTCTCGCTGGACCCGGCCCACAAGCGGCTGGCCGTGCTGGTGGAGGACCACCCCCTCGACTACATCGACTTCGAAGGGGTGATCCCCGAGGGAAACTACGGCGCCGGGGTGGTCATGGTGTGGGACCGGGGCACCTACCGGTGCCTGGAGGGCGATCCCGCCGAAGCCTTCCGCCGCGGCAAGCTCACAGTGGTCCTGGAGGGGCAGAAGCTGCGCGGCGAGTTCCACCTGGTGCGGACGGGAGGACGGCGCCGCGCCCCCGACGGTGGGGCGCTCGGCGGCGAGAACGCGTGGCTGCTCTTCAAGGGCAAGGACGCCTTTGCCGTCCCCGGGTGGACGCTGCCGCAGCCGGCCCGGTCGGTGAAGAGCGGCCGCACCATCGAGGAGATCCGGACGGACCGCTCGGCGCAATGGACCACGACGCCCCTGGAGACGCCGGCGGCGCGGGCGGCCCCGGCCGACTCTCCCCACCGCCAGACGGCGGCAGCGCCTCCACCGGGCGAGGCCGAAAGCCTGCGCGCGCTGGGGCTCGACCGCCCGGGCCAGGATCCCTTTCCCGAGGGGCTCCTCCCCATGCTGGCCCGATTGCGCGACGAGCCCTTCGACGACCCCGCCTGGCTCTTCGAGGTGAAGTGGGACGGGGTGCGCGCGCTGGCCTACCTGCGCCGTCAGGGCGTCGAGCGGACGGTGCTCCTCCAGTCGCGCCGCCTCAACCCGCTCAACCGCCAGTACCCGGAGGTGGTCGAAGCGCTCCACGCCGCCGACCTGCCGGACGTCGTCCTCGACGGCGAGATCATCGCCCTCGACCCCCAGGGGCGTCCGAGCTTCCAGCGCCTCCAGCAGCGCCTCAACCTGCAGCGGCCCGAGGACGTGGCCGAGGCACGCCGCCGCGTCCCGGTGGTCTACGTCGTCTTCGACGTCCTCTACTACCACGGGCATGCGTTGCTGGCCCGGCCGCTGCGCGAGCGCCGCCAGGTCCTCCAGGCGGTCCTGCCCCCGGGGCCGGTGCTGTGGCGCTCCGAGGCCTTCCCGGGCGAGGGAGTGGCCTTCTACCGGGCCGCCCAGGCGCAGGGGCTGGAGGGCATCATGGGCAAGCGCCTCGACAGCCCGTACGAGCCGGGCCGGCGCAGCGGCGCCTGGGTGAAGATCAAGGTGCGGCGGACCCTCCAGGCGGTGGTGGGGGGCTACACGGCCGGCCGCGACGCCCGCCGCGCCACCTTCGGGGCGCTCCTGGTCGGGCTCTACGACGCGCGGGGGCGGCTGCAGTACATCGGGCACGTGGGCGGCGGGTTCACCGAGGCCGACCTCCGGGAGGTCCTGCGCCGCCTCACCCCGCTCGTGCGCCCCGACCCGCCCTTCGCCACGCGCCCCCTGGTGAACGAGCCGGCGACCTGGGTGGAGCCGGAGCTCGTCGTCGGCGTGGAGTTCACCGAGTGGACCGACGACGGCTACCTGCGCAACCCGGTCTTCACAGGCGTGGTCGAGGACGTCGTTCCGGCGTCGCTGCGCCTCGAGGAGGTCCGTCCGCCTCGGACCTCCGAGGCGCCGGTCGAGGCCGCTGCGGCCCCCGCGGGTGCAGCGGGCCGGGGCGCAGCAGGGGCCGACGCAGGGGCGGCAGGGTCAGAGGCGGGCGCGGTCGCGGCCGAGCTGGCGCGCCTCGACCTGCCCGTGACCTTCACCAACCTGGACAAGGTCTTCTGGCCCGAGCTCGGCCTGACCAAGGGGGACCTGATCCGCTACTACCTCCAGGTCCACCGGTGGATCCTGCCGCACCTGCGCGACCGGCCGCTGACGCTGCGCCGCTTCCCCGACGGGATCGAGGGCG
>JAVHLY010000030.1:0-29620 GCA_031081585.1 Armatimonadota bacterium | reverse complement strand
GGACCCGCTGACCTTCACCTGGCAGAGCGTGCCGCAGCGCCTGGCCGAGCGCGGAGACCCCTGGGCCGACATGAGCCAGGTGGACCAGACGCTGGACGAGGCCCTGCGGGCGACGGCGCTCTCGGACGGCGGGGAGGCTACGCCGGCCCGGCGGGCCCGGACGGCCAGGACCCGGGGAGGAGGTCGGCGACGCGGATGACCGCGTCGGGGCGGGCGAGCGGGGTCACGGCGGCGGACGGACCCAGGCGCGCCTTGCTCCGGTAGCGGGTGCGGCCCTGGGGGTCCGGTCCGGGATCCCGGTAGACTTCCAGCACCCCCTCACGGCGCTCTCGGGATGTCGGGTGCGGTAGTCGCGGAAGTGTCCCGGGACGACGGCCACGTCCGGCTCGGGCTGGGAGCGCGGGCCTGCGGAGAGGGGGGAACTGCACGCGGTCGTCCCGGCCCTGCCCAAAGGCGGCCCGCAGCTGCTCCTCCACGGCGCGGGTCGCCGCATTCTGCGCCGCGTTCACGAGTCGGGTGGCGAGGCAGAGACGGCACGTGCCAGGTCCAGCAGGTGAGGGATGGCGGCCCGCACGGCACGGGCCCGGTGGCTGATGCGGTTCTTCACCCCGGGCGGGAGCTCCGCCATCGTCCGCCCGTACTCCGGCACCAGGAAGATGGGATCGTAGCCAAACCCCCCTTCGCCCGCGGGCGCCTCGGCGATGCGTCCCTCCACCACCCCCTCGAAGGCCCGAACGGTCCCGTCGGGGGTGGCCACCGCCACCACGGCCCGGAAGCGCGCGGTGCGCCGCTCGGGGGGGACACCGCGCAGCCGCGCCAGGATCTCCGCGTTGCGCTGGACGTCGGTGGCGGTCGGGCCGAGGAAGCGGGCCGAGTGCACGCCGGGCTCCCCGCCCAGCGCGTCCACCTCCAGGCCGGAGTCGTCCGCCAGCGCCGGATACCCCGTGGCCCGGGCCGCCGCCACCGCCTTGCTCACCGCGTTGCCGACGTAGGTCTCGCTCGCCTCGGGCAGCTCGTCCACCTGGGGAAAGTCCCGCAGGGAGCGCACCTCCAGCGGCAACGCCCCAAGCAGCGCACCGAGCTCCGCAATCTTGCCCGGGTTGCGCGTGGCCAGGACAAGGATGAACCTCCCCGTTGACATCATGAAGATTCCACCGGTGATCCTCCTCGACGCCAACCGCCTCCTGTTCGCCTACAACGATGGTCGTCGCCTGGTGGCGCACCCGACGGCGGTCTAGGTGCAGGCCGGCGAGCGGCACGACTGACAGGCGGGTCCGGGCGGCGGAAAGCCGTTTGAGCCCGGCGGTGTCGCTTCCCGTGGGGTCTGGCGTGCTCGCCGACGGTAACCCCGCGCCTCTTCTGCCGCCCGGCCTCCCTCACGTCCGCGCCGACGGACCGAGGACGTCGGCCAGGACGGCCTTCTGGTGCGCGATGAGCGTCTTGATCCCCTTCTCCCCTAGGGTCAGGAGGGTGAGCAGCTCCGGCCGGGTGAAGGGCAGGCCCTCCGCCGTCCCCTGGATCTCTACCAGGCGGCCCGACTCGGTCATGACCAGGTTCATGTCCACCCGGGCGCGGGAGTCCTCGTAGAAGTCCAGGTCGAGGACCATCTGGTCCTCGACGATGCCCACGCTGGTGGCGGCCAGGAACTCCCGCAGCGGCCACCAGGCCAGCGCCTGGGAGCGGCGCAGCAGGTGGAGCGCGTCCACCAGGGCGACGAAGGCGCCGGTGATGGCGGCGGTGCGCGTCCCCCCGTCGGCCTGGATGACGTCGCAGTCGATCCAGATGGTGCGCTCGCCCAGCTTCTGCAGGTCCACCGCCGCGCGCAGCGAGCGCCCGATGAGGCGCTGGATCTCCATGGTGCGCCCCGACGGCCGCCCGCCCTCGCGCGGGGTGCGCTCCTGCGTGGCCCGCGGGAGCATGCCGTACTCGGCGGTGATCCACCCCTGCCCCGCCCCGCGCAGCCACTGGGGCAGGCGCTCCTCCACGGTGGCGGTGCAGACCACGCGCGTGCTCCCCAGGGTGATCAGCACCGACCCCTCGGCGTGCGGGATGAACCCGCGCGTGATGGTCACGGGGCGCAGTTCGTCGGGCTGGCGCCCGTCGTGGCGCGGCATGGAATGCTCCTCACCCGGGATGGCGGCCCACCATGGCGGCACCGGCGGGCGCGCCGACGCGGCCTCAGACCTCGTAAACGTCGAGCTCTCGGGCGATCCGGACCTCGCCGGCGAACTCCTTCGCCGCCCCGGCGGCGGCCTCCTCGGTGTAGTCGCCGTAGGGCGTGAAGAAGTGGGTGAGCAGCAGGATGCCGGCGTCGGCGGCGGCGGCCATGTGGCCGGCCATGCGCCCGGAGAGGTGCCCGAGCCGCAGGCTGTGCTCTTCGTCGGCTTCCCGCAGCGTGGCTTCGCAGAGGAAGAGGTGGGCCTCGCGGGCCAGCAGGGGCACGCGTTCCGAAGGGCCGGTGTCCGCCGAGTAGGCCAGGACCCGCCCCCCGGCCTCGACGCGCACGGCGAAGCACGGGACCGGGTGGCTGGTCTGAGCGAACCGCAGGACGAAGGGCCCCAGGCGCGCCGAGCGCCCGTCGGCCATGGGGATGAAGAGGAAGCGCTCACGGAAGCGCGCCTGCTCCTCCGGGCCCAGCCAGGCCGGGAGGCGGTCCAGCGCCCCCGGCGGGCCGAGCAGCGGCAGGGGCGGGGCGGGCCGCGGACCCCCGAAGTGCAGCGCCTGCTTCAGGGCGAAGAGGTCGAGGACGTGGTCCGGGTGGAGGTGGGAGACCACCACGCCCTGCAGGGCGATCTCGCCAGTCACGCGCTGGAGGTTGCCCAGCACGCCGGTCCCGCACTCCAGCAGGAGGCGCTGTCCTTCGGCCTCGAGCAGGTAGCCCGGAGAGGCGCCTCCGGCCGGCGGATAGGGGCTCCAGCGGCCGAGGATGGTGAGACGCATCGCTGGGGTCAATGCCCGGCGGGGACCGGGAAGACCACCAGGAAGCGGGCCACCCCGCGGGCGATGGCCTCGGCGACGCGCTCGCGGAAGGCGTCCTCGCGCAGCCGCGCCTCCTCCGCCGGGTGGGAGATGAAGGCCACCTCGACCAGGATCGCCGGCATGGTGCTCTCGCGCAGGACGTAGAAGTTCGCCGTCTTCACGCCGCGGTTGGGCAGCCCCAGCGCCCGGACGAGCTCGTCCTGCACGAGCTGGGCCAGCGCCTGGCTGTGCGCATTGAGGAAGTACGTCTCCGTGCCCGACTGGATGGGGCCGCCCCGGGCGTGGGCGTTGGCGTGGATGGAGACGAAGACGGTCCCGCCCCGCTCCCGGGCGATGCGCACGCGGTCGGGGAGCTCCACCGTGGCGTCCGTCTCGCGGGTCATCACGACGCGGATGCCGTCCCCGACGAGCAGTCGGCGCAGCCGCAGGGCGATGTCCAGGTTGACCTCTTTCTCCACCAGGCCGGTGGGGCCGATGGCCCCGGGGTCGCGCCCCCCGTGGCCCGGGTCGACGACGACCACGTGGCCGCGCACCGGGCCGTCCGTGAGGGTAATGACCAGGGTGGTCCCCTCGGCGGCGATGGTGTAGGGGACCTTGCGGCGCAGCGTGACCACGACGCGGGTGATGTCGGGGTCCGCCTGGAACTGCGCCGCCCGGACGTTCTCGATCGCTGGCGTTCCCACGGGGATCTCCTGCTTGACCGGCACGAAGACGCTGTCGGGGATGTCCACCACCAGCCGGTCGGGGTCAGGGAGCTCGCGCACCACGGGCTGCATCGGCCCGGTGCCTTCGACCACCACGCGGGTGACGGGACCGGCCTCGACGCGCACCTGGAGGATGCGGATGCCCGTCGTCCCCGGCGTCGCCCCCCCGGGTGGCCCCGCGGCGTCGGGCGGCGCGGCGGGCGAGCCCGCCGCGGGGGGTGACCCAGACGGGGCGGCGGCCGGCGACGACCCGGGCGCCCCCGGCGGAGACGCGGGCGAAGCGGACGGTGCGGGCGGCGCGGCCGGGGAGGTGGCGGGCGGGGGGACCGCCTGAGCTGGTCGCCCGGTTGCGGGTCGGGGCCGGACCTCGACCGTCAGGTCGAAGGCGGTGGGGCTCTCCGCCAGCCGCACCTCCACCGGCTGGGCCAGGTCGAGGACGATGCGGGTGACGTAGGGTTTCGTCTGGAACTGCGAGATGCGCGCGCGCAGGATGCCGCCCTCGCCGACCGGCACCTCCTGGTCGGTCTGACGGAAGACGGCGTGGCGGAGGTCGAGGGCGACGCGGTCCGGGTTGGTCAGCGTGCGCGTCTCCACCTGGACGGGCCCGGTGGCACCCACGACCAGGCGCACGGTCCCGCCGGTGCGCTGCACCGTCACGCCGGTGACAACGGAGTTCGCGTAGAGGACGCCCTCCCGCTCGTCCAGGTGGGTCCAGGCACCAAGCAGGCCGAAGACGGCGAGGGCCGGAATATAGGGGAGGTCCCGCAGCAGCAGCGCCGGGACCGGCAGCAGGCGCTGCTGGCCGTTCACCAGCGCGTAGGGGTCGTTGAGGCGCAGCCGGATGGTCGTGCGCGTGCGGTTGCTGATGAGGATGGCGCGCTCCTCGGGCAGCCAGGCGGCGGCCGCGCCGAAGGGCTCGAAGATCCCCGGGAGGGGGACCACGACCTGCCCGTTGTAGGCGATAGGCGACGCGGCCAGGGGGACCGCCTGGCCGTTCACGACGAGGCGGAGGGCCGATGATTGTCCGCTGGCGCTACGACTCGGTGATGCCAGGAGCACCACCGTCAGGAGCAGCGCTCCCGAGAGCTTCATTCAGCACCCGAATTGTCGTCCCGCCCTCTCCCGTACCCGTCCCGGTTCGGTTCGAGACCTCGGAACTCCTGCCGTGACGCGCCCCGCCCCGCTCCTGGACGCGCACCTCTCCGCCGACCCGCGCACGGTGGCGGCGGCGGCCCGGGCGGCCGAAGCGGCGGGGGTGCACGCCCTGTGGCTCCCCGAGATCGCCCACGACCCGCTGCTCGGGGCCGCGCTGGCCGCGGCCCACACCACCCGGCCGCTCGTCGGGACGGCCATCGCGCTGGCCTTCGTGCGCAGCCCCACCGCCCTGGCCTACGCCGCCTGGGACCTGGCCCTGCTCTCCGGCGGCCGCTTCGTCCTGGGGCTCGGCTCGCAGGTGCGGGCGCACGTGGAACGGCGCTTCGGCATGCCGTTCGACCCGCCGCTCCTGCGCATGCGCGACACGGTGGCGGCCATCCGGGCGGTGTGGCAGGCCTGGCGCACCGGAGGCCCGCTGCGGCACGAGGGCCCGTGCTACCGGCTCTCGCTCATGACGCCCTTCTTCACCCCGCCGCCGCTCCCCTCATCCATCCCCATCTACCTGGCCGCGGTGAACCGGGCGATGTGCCGCTTGGCCGGCCAGGTGGCCGACGGGATCCACGTCCACCCCTTCCACACCCGGGCCTACCTGGAGGAGGTCATCCTGCCGGCGGTGCGCCGGGGGTGCGCCCGCGCCGGGCGCGCTCCGCAGGCGGTGACGGTAGCGGTCAGCGTCATCGTGGCGCCCACCGACGGACCAGACGCCGACCGGCTGCTCACCGAGGCGCGCCGGCTCGTGGCCTTCTACGCCTCCACGCCCGCCTACCGCCCGGTCCTGGCGCACCACGGCTGGGAACGGCTGGGGGAGCGGCTGAGCCGGCTGGCGGCGGCCGGCCGGTGGGACGAGATGGGGACGCTCGTCACGGACGAGGTGCTGGAGACCGTCGCGGTGGTAGCCCCTCGAACGCAGCTGATGGAGCGGCTCCTGGCCCGGGGGGCGGGTGCCGCCGACCGGATCGCCCCTCATCACCCGTTCGCACCGGGCGATCCGCTGTGGCAGGCCCTGCTGCTGTGAGACCAAGTGCTCACAACTCCTCCGGGAGGAGCTTGCCCGGGTTCATGAGGTCGTGCGGGTCGAGGGCCCGCTTGAGCGCCCGCATCACCGCCAGCGCCTCGCCGTGCTCCGCGGCCATGTAGGGGAGCTTCCCGAGCCCCACGCCGTGCTCGCCCGTGCAGGTACCGCCCAGCGCCAGGGCCCGATGCACCACCCGCTCGTTGAGCCGGTGGACCGCGGCCACCTCCGCCGGGTCGTCGGGGTCGAGCAGGAAGAGCAGGTGGAAGTTGCCGTCACCGGCGTGCCCCACCAGGACCACGGGGACGGGGCAGTCGGCCAGGTCCCGCTTCGTCTCGACGATGCACTCGGCCAGGCGGGAGATGGGGACGCAGACGTCGGTCGTCAGCGCGCGGCAGCCCGGGCGCAGGGTCAGGGCCGCCCAGTAGGCGTCGTGCCGGGCCTTCCACAGCTGCGCCCGCGCCTCGGCGCCGGTGGCCCAGCGGAAATCGCGCCCGCCACGGGCCAGGGCCAGCTCCTGCACCGCCCCGGCCTGCTCGGCCACGCCGCGCGCCGTCCCGTGGAACTCGAAGAAGAGCGTGGGCGCCTCGGGCAGCGCCAGCCCGGCGTAGCGGTTGCAGGCGGCCATCTGGACTTTGTCGAGCAGCTCCAGACGGGCCACCGGGATGCCCAGCTGGACGGTGGCGATGACGGTCTCCACGGCTCCGGCGATGGTCTCGAAGGCGCAGGTGGCCGCCGAAACCGCCTCTGGGAGCCCGTGCAGGCGCACGGTGACCTCGGTGATCACGCCCAGGGTCCCCTCCGAGCCCACGAACAGGCGCGTCAGGTCGTAGCCGGCGGCCGACTTGCGGGCGCGCGTGCCGGTCCGCACGACCCGCCCGTCCGCCAGCACGACGGTCAGCCCCAGGACGTTCTCGCGCATCGTGCCGTAGCGCACCGCGGTCGTCCCGGAGGCGCGCGTGGCCGCCATCCCGCCCAGCGTGGCATCGGCGCCGGGGTCCACGGAGAAGAACAACCCGCTGGGGCGCAGGTGGCGGTTGAGCTGCCGGTGGGTCACCCCGGCCTCCACCGTGGCGTCCAGGTCCTCGGCGCTGACGCGCAGGACCCGGTTCATGCGCGTCAGGTCCACGCAGATGCCGCCGGCGACGGCGGCGACGTGCCCCTCCAGCGAGGTCCCCGCCCCGAAGGGAATCACCGGGGCGCCCACGGCGGCACAGGCGCGCACGACGGCCTGGACCTCCTCGGTGGACTCGGGGAAGGCCACGGCATCCGGCAGGGCCGGGGGCAGGTACGTCTCGCCGCGGCTGTGGTGCTCGCGCACTGCGGGGGCGGTGGAGAGGCGCTCGCCCAGCACGGTGCGCAGGGTCTCCAGCAGCGGCTCCACCGGATAGGCCCGACGGCGGACGGTCGGCATGGACCTCTCTGTTCTACGCGGCCTCCAGCAGCTCCCGCAGCGTCAGGGCGTTGCGGACGGCGTAGGCGTTCCAGTCGTTGTTGAAGTAGACGAAGGCGGTGCGCCCCTCGGCCAGCGCCCGGATGCGCGCGGCCCAGGTGCGCAGCTGGTGGCGGGGGTAGTTGCCCCGGTAGCGCGCGCCCGTAGGGCCGTGGAAGCGCACGTAGACCACCGGCGCGGTGGCCACCAACGCCGTGGGGCGCTCCGGATCGCTGACCACCACCAGGCCGATGCGGGATGCGCGCATCAGCGCGTAGACCTCCTCGTGGAAGAGCGAGGCGTGGCGGTACTCCATCACCACGGTGAGGCGCGGGGGGAGCAGGTCGAAGAAGGTGCGCAGCCGGCGGAGGTTCTCGGGGGTGCGGTGGAACGAGGAGGGGAGCTGCACTAGCACCGGCCCCAGGTGGTCGCGCAGCAGGCGCGCCCGCTCCAGGAAGAGGTCGAGCGGCCCAGCCACGTCCTTCAGGCGCTTGACGTGGGTGAGGAAGCGGCTGGCCTTGACTGCGTAGAGGAACCCCTCGGGCGCCTGCGCCCGCCACTGCTGCACCGCCTCCTCGCTGGGGAGGCGGTAGAAGGTGTTGTTGATCTCCACGGTGTCGAAGTGGCGGGCGTAGTAGGCGAACCACTCCCGCTGCGGCAGGTCTTGCGGGTAGAAGCGGCCCCGCCAGTACGGGTAGACCCAGCCGCTCGTGCCGATGCGGATCGCGCCCATCCGCCCCCTGCCTGCCGGGCGTACGTCAGACGCGCACGACCTTCAGCAGGTTGGTCGTCCCCGGCCGCCCCATGGGGTAGCCGGCGGTGACGACGATGTCGTCGCCGCGGCGCACGAAGCCCTCCCGCTTGGCCGCTTCCACCGCGGCGGCGACGAGCGCGTCCAGGTCCGGGATCTCCGGCACGAGGACCGGGTGCACCCCCCACACCAGGCGCAGGCGCCGCAGCGTCGCCTCGACCGTGGTCACGCCCAGGATGGGCCGCCGCGGACGGAAGCGGGCGACCCGCAGGGCGGTGCTCCCCGAGGTCGTGGCCGCGACGATGGCCGCCGCCCCCAGCGCCTCCGCCGCCTGCACCGCCGCCAGGGCGATGGCCTCCGCAGTGTCGCGGGCGGCCAGGCCGTCCCGCAGCGCCTGCTCCCGCCAGCGCTGCACCACCTCGGGGGGCACGGCGCCTTCGGCGTGCTCGGCGATGCGCGCCATGGTGCGCACCGCCTCCACCGGGTAGGCGCCGATGGCCGTCTCGCCGGAGAGCATGAGCGCGTCCGTCCCGTCGAAGACGGCGTTGGCCACGTCGGTGGCCTCGGCCCGGGTGGGACGCGGGTGCACGATCATGCTCTCCAGCATCTGCGTGGCCGTGATCACCGGGCGCCCCCGACGGTGGCAGGCGGCGATGAGGCGCTTCTGCAGCACCGGGACCTCCTCCGGCGCCGTCTCCACGGCCAGGTCCCCACGCGCCACCATCACCGCGTCGGCGGCCTCGATGATCTCGTCGATACGCTCGAGCGCCCGCCGCCGCTCGATCTTCGCCACCAGGCGGGCGCCGCCGCCCCGGCGGTCGATGTAGGCGCGCACGCGGTGGAGGTCCTCGGGCCCCTCAACGAAGGAGAGCGCCACGTAGTCCACCCGCTGCGCCAGCCCCAGGTCGAGGTGGCGGAAGTCCTCCTCGGTGACCGTGGGGACGCTCAGCGGCACCCCCGGCAGGTTGATCCCGGCGTGCTGGCGCAGCGTGCCGCCGTGGACCACCCGGCCGGCCACCGTCGCGGCCTCGACCGCCACCACCTCCAGGACGATCTCCCCGTCCTGCAGGTAGATGCGGTGTCCGGGGCGGACGTCCTGGGAGAGGGCCGGGTAGTGGACCGGGATGACGCCGTCGCCGCTGGCCTGGGGGGTGGCGGCCAATCGCACCACGTCGCCCGGGCGGAGGAGCAGGCTGCCGCAGGGGAGCCGGCCGGTGCGCAGCTTGGGCCCGGGCAGGTCCTGGAGCACGGCCACCCGCCGGCCGGTCTCGGCCTCCGCGGCGCACAGGGCCTCCAGGGCCCGGAGGTGGTCGTCGGGGGTGCCGTAGGAGAAGTTCAGGCGGGCCACGTCCAATCCGGCCTCGAGCAGGGCCCGCAGGACGTCGGGAGCGGTGCAGGCCGGGCCGAGGGTGGCGACGATCTTGGTCTGACGACGCACGCTCTCCATTCTAGCCCACGGGGAACCGGAGACCGCAACCGGTGGACGACGCCACACGCGGTCTGCGGCGCGGACGGCACCGTTGACCGAGGGGCCTCACCCTCCGAAGGAGGCGAGCCGGCAAGGACGAAAACGTCCCGAGGCTTGCGTCCGCGGCCGGGCCGCGGACGCAAGGAAAAGGGGGATGGGCGTGGTCCTGCGCGTGGTGGTCTTCGGCGCCGGCGCCGTGCTGATGGGCCTGGAGATCGTGGGGAGCCGGGTGCTGGCGCCGTTCTTCGGCTCCTCGGTCTACGTGTGGGGGAGCCTCATCAGCATCTTCCTGGCGGCGCTGAGCGCCGGGTACTACCTGGGCGGCGTCCTGGCCGACCGGCGCCCCTCCCCCGGCGTGCTGGCGCTGGCTCTGCTCAGCGCCGGCGGCCTCATCCTCCTCCTGCCGGTCCTGGCCCCGCCGGTGCTGGAGGCCTTTGCCGACCGCGACCTGGGCCCGCGCCTCAGCCCGCTGCTGGCCTCCATCCTGCTCTTCGCCCCGCCGGGCGTCCTGCTGGGGATGACCTCCCCTTTCGCCGTGAAGCTGGCGGCCACGGACCTGGCCACGGTGGGCAACGTGGCCGGGGTCCTCTACGCCATCTCCACGGCCGGGTCGATCGCCGGGACGCTGCTCACGGCCTTCTTCCTCATCCCGACCTTCGGGGTGCGCACCATCCTCTACACGCTGGGCGGCGCGCTGGTGCTCTTCTCGGCCCTGCTGGCCGTCCGCGTGCGCGTCCCCCGGCCGGCGCTCACGGCCCTGCTGGTGGCGGGCCTCCTGGTGCCGCCCGCCCTGGCCGCCCCGGCAGAGCCGCGCATCCTGCTGGAGCGGGACACCGCCTACCACCACCTGATCGTCATGGAACAGGGGACCGTGCGCTACCTGCGCTTCAACCGCTCCATCCAGGGCGGCATGTACCTGAACGACCCGTACCTGAGCCCGCTGGCCTACACCGACTACGTCCACCTGGCCTGGCTCTTCCACCCGCAGATCCGCCGTGTCCTCGTCGTGGGGCTGGGGGCGGGCTCGGTGCCGAAGCGCTTCTGGCGGGACTACCCGCAGGTCGTGATCGACAGCGTGGAGATCGACCCGGTGGTGGTGGAGGTGGCCAAGCAGTACTTCGCCGTGCGGGAGGACGCCCGGCACCGCATCATCGTGTCGGACGGGCGGGTCTTCCTGCGGCGCACGGACCAGCGCTACGACCTGATCGTCATGGACGCCTACCACCACGACGGCATCCCCTTCCACCTGGTCACGCGCGAGTTCTTCGAGCTGGCCCGCACGCGGCTGACCCCCAGCGGAGTGATCGCCGCCAACATCGTCGGCGCGCTGGAGGGGCGGGAGAGCAAGCTCTTCCGGGCGATCTACAAGACCTACGGGCAGGTCTTCCCCGGCCTGTACCCCTTCCCCGTGAACTACCTGCCGGAGCGGGACGGGGAGACCGTACGCACCATCATCCTCATCGCCACCGCCCGAACGGGTCTCACGCGCGCCCAGCTCACCGAGGGGGCCCGGACGCTGCGCCGGCGGCGGTTCATCACCTTCCCGCTCTTCGACCGCTTCGTCGCCAACCTCTACGACCGCCCCATCCCCACCTCGGACGTCCCCGTGCTCACCGATGACTACGCGCCGGTGGACATCCTGCCGGTCTACGGGTGGGAGCCGGAGCAGCGGCGATAGTAAACTGAGGGGGACATGCAGGCGGACCGGTCTTCGGCGGGCGGGCGACTGGTGAGGAAGCGGCCATGAGGGTCAAACCACAGGCCACGGCGGCGGATCTCTGGCGCCTCGGCGAGGGCGACGTCAGGCGCGAGCTGGTCAACGGCGAGGTGGTGGAGATGCCCCCGACGGGGGGGATTCACGGCAAGGTCGTGACCCGCCTGGCCCGGCGCCTGGACGAAGCGGCATCGGCACGGAGCACGGGCGAGGTCATCACCGGCGACGTGGGCTTCGTCCTGCACCTCCCCTACGATCCCGAGCGCGTGCGTGGTCCCGACATCGCGTTCATCTCGACGACCAGGCTCCCCGACGGCAGGCTCCCCCAGGGATTCGTGGCCGGCGCCCCCGACCTGGTCGTCGAGGTCCTCTCCCCCTCCGACAACCCGGCGGACCTGCAGCAACGGGTCCGGGACTGGCTCGAGGGGGGCGCCCGACTCGTCTGGCTCATCGCCCCCGAAGCGAAGACGGCGACCGTCTACCGCCCCGATGGGTCCGCCCGGCTGCTGCGGGAGTACGAGGCGCTGGACGGGGAAGACGTCCTCCCCGGCCTGGCGATCCCGCTGGCCGACGTCCTGCCCTGATCGTGCGGCCAGGGTTCAGCGGGGCTCCTGCGCACGGCAGGGAGTCGTGTCCTCCAAGGCATCGTCCGGGGGAATACATGAGCGGGGGGACGCGTTACAAATTAGTCGGTCAGTGGGGGTTCAGTCATGCCACGCCGACGCACCACCCTCCCCATCGAGGAGTACGAGGTCCTGGAGAAGGACCTCTCCCGCCTGGCGCGCCGCACCGGTCCGCGGGGGCGCTTCGCCCCGGTGCTCAGCGGCCTGCACCTGCCCGACCGCGAGGAGATCTGGATTCACCGGGACCTGCCCGAGCCGGAGAAGAGCTTCACGCTGCTCCACGAGCTCGTGCACGCCCGGCGCAGCCTCAGCGAGGAGGAGTGTACCGATCCCGAGGTCGAGGAGCTCCTGACCGAGCTGGAGGCCATCGCCCGGGCGCCGGACGCCACCCTCGGCAACCTCTTCATGGGGCGGCTCCTGCTGGCCATCAAGGGCCACCTCACCGAGGAGGGCCGGCTCGACCCGGACACCCCGCAGGGACTGGGGCGCATCCTCAACCGCGCCGGGGCGCTCGTGACCACGCTGCTCGGCCGGCCGCCCTCGCCGCCGTCCTGACCGTTCCTGGCCTCCCCGGCCTGCGGGCCTGGGCCCTGGAGGTCCTCCCCCGCGTGCTGCTGGCCGTAGGCGTGGTTGTGGCCGGCGCGGTGGCCTGGCGGTTGCTGCACGCGCCGCTCGCCCGGGCGATGGAGCGCTCACGGGTCGACCCCGCGCTGCGCGACCTCCTGCTGGCCGTCGGCAAGTACGTCGTGCTGGGGGTGGCCCTCATCACCGCCGCCTCCCAGCTGGGCCTGCACGTCGGGGCGCTGCTGGGGGGCCTGGGCGTGGCCGGGCTGGCCGTCGGCCTGGCCGCCCGCGACACCATCGGCAACCTGATCTCCGGGCTGATCATCCTGTGGGACCACCCCTTTGAGCTCGGGGACCTCGTGGTCATCGACGGCGTGGAGGGACGGGTGGTGCGCATCGGCCTGCGCTCCACCCACCTGCGCACCGCCGACGGCGAGCTCGTCATCATCCCCAACAGCAAAGTCTCCGAGGCGCGGATCACGAACCGCACCGCCGAACGGGCCTACCGCATCCGCGTCGCGCTGAGCCTGCCAGCGGGGCAGGACACCCCCGCGCTGCGCGAGGCCCTGGCGCGCGCCGCGGCGGACGACGCCGAGGTGCTCGCCGACCCGCCACCGCAGGTGCTCATCATGCAGGCCCTCCCCGACACGGTAACGCTGGAGGTCGGGGTATGGGTGCAGCCGCGCCTGCCCGCCGACGTAGTGCGCAGCCGCCTCTACGACCGGCTGGGGCAAGTGCTGCGGGAGAGGGGAGGAGGCTAAGCCCTCACCCGCGCCGCTCCTGCCGGCGCCCTTCCCTGAGGCTACGCCTTGGCCTGGAGGTGCCCGGGAGCAGGTGTGGCCTGACGCGGGACGGGGACGGGCGCCTCGACCACGGCACAGAGGGCGTCCACGCAGCGGGGGTCGAAGAGACGCCCAGCGCCCGAGCGCAGGTAGGCCAGCACCGCGCCTGGAGGAAAGGCGGGCCGGTACGAACGTCCGGAGGTCATGGCGTCGAAGACGTCGGCCACCGCCATGATGCGCGCCTCCAGCGGGATCGCCTCGCCGCGCAACCCGTCGGGGTAGCCCGAGCCGTCCAGGCGCTCGTGGTGCCAGCGCACCGCGGCCAGCGTGGGGCGCAGGGAGGGCAGCCGCCGCACCATCTCCTCCGAGCGCACCGGGTGCGTCCTGACCAGGGCGTACTCCTCCGCGGTGAGGGGGTCGGGCTTGTTGAGGATGGCGTCGGGGATGGCGATCTTCCCGATGTCGTGCAGCAACCCGGCCTGGTACAGGGTGCGCACGTGCTCAGGGGCGAGCCCCAGCCGCTCCCCCACCTGGGCCGCCAGGCGGGCGACCTTCTCGGAGTGACCCTTGGTGTAGGGGTCGCGCGCCTCCACGGCCGCCACGAGTCCCGTGAGGACCTCGCTGTAGGAGCGCTCCAGCACCTCCACCGCCTCGCCCAACAGGAGCCCCGTGACGCTGCGCGTCACATCGAGGCCGCGCCGGTAGTCGGCGACGATACCGGCGAGGATGAGCGATGCCCCCAGGAGTACCAGCAGGTGGTACTCCCACCAGCTCACCCGCCAGACCGAAGCGAAGGCGAAGGAGAGGAGGCTCTCCAGCAGGAGGACGATGCCGGCCAGGATGGTGGCGTGCAGCGGCAGGCGACCGAGGCGGTACTGCCGGGCGTAGCGCAGCGCCGCCACCGTGAGCAGGGCGGCGGTTCCCGCCACGAGCCCCGCGGCGAGCCAGGGGCTAGGAGGGGGTGCGGCGGCGGTCGTCGCGGCTGTCCGAGCTGGCCAGGCCGTATCGGTCCCGGCACCGCCCCCGCCTTCGCCGTGCTGCGCGCCGTGGGCGGGCGTCCCATACTCGTCGGACACCGCGTACCCGGCCCCGTACATGTCAGCGGGCGGCGGCGCAGCAGCACCGCTCCCCCCTCCGCCACCGTGCCCCGCCCGAGCACCCCGGGCCGAGGCGAGCGAGGCGGCGTGTCCCTCCAGGAAGCGCGGGGCCGCCACGGAGAGGAGGAGGAAGGCCGTCCACACGCCGGCCAGCAGGAGGACCAGGGCGCGGCGGTGGCGGAAGACTGCGCCCCCCTCGTCGAGGCGGCGCACCGTGCTGAGCACGATGAAGACCGCACCGAGCGCCAGCCCCATCAGCGGGGCCCAGCCGATCCCGTTGCTGGCCTGCTGGAAGAGGACCCCGGGCGTTAGCAGACCGTGGATGAAGAAGAACCCGGCGATGGCCCAGAAGCCGAGCCCCAGCAGGAAGGCGCGCATGTCGCGCAGGCGTTCGGCCACGAGGAGGACGAGCCCGGCCACCAGGGCGGCGGCCCCCGCGGCCAGGGTGACGACGGCGAAGTGGAGCGCCGGACGCCGGAACGTCGGGTCGAGCACAGGGTGGCGCAGCAGGAGGACGAGGACCGCCACCGGCAGCACGAGCACCGCCAGGCGGACGGTGTCGGCGAGGTGGACAGCCAGCCCGGAGCGCACCAGGCCGCGAGACATGCCTTCCGGTACCTGCCCGAGCCTCAGGACCCCTAGTCGCCCGGAGGCATCGGCTATGATGGCCCTGTGATGCCCGCGCTGGAGACTGTCGAGCTGCGGCGCCGCTTCGGCCCCCACACCGCGCTGACCGGTGTGACGCTGACCGCACTGCCCGGGACTGCCTGGCTGCTCGTCGGCCCGAACGGCGCCGGCAAGACCACGCTGCTGCGCCTGGTGGCCACCGCCCTGCGCCCCACTGGCGGGACGGCGCGGGTCTTCGGGCGGGACGTGGTGCGGGATGCACTGGCCGTGCGCACCCTCGTGGCCTTCGCAGGCGCTGCCGACGGGGCCTACGAGGCCCTGACCCCCCGGGAGTACCTCACCTTCGCCGCCGCCATGTCCGGCCGGCCGGTACCGCCGGACCTCCTGGCCTGGGGCGGGCTGGCCCGCGTGGCCGACCGCCGCGTGGAGGAGCTGAGCCAGGGCCTGCGGCGGCGCCTGGCGCTGGCGCGCGTGCGGCTGCTGGCCCCCCGCTTGCTGCTCCTCGACGAACCCTTCACCGCCCTGGACGCAGAGGGGCAGCACCTGGTCGAGGACCTGGTCCGCACGGTGACCGACCGCGGGGGTGCCGTCGTGCTGGCCACCCACGAGTGGGAGCGGGGGCTGCGGTTGGCCGACCACGTGGCGGTGCTGGTGGGCGGCCGGCTGGTGGCGCAGGGGCCGCGCCAGGGGATGACGGTCGAGCGCTTGCGCAACCTGATGGCCGCCGGTGCCACGCCGCCGCCGGTGAGCGCGGCCGCAGGCGGGAGCGGGCAGTGAGCCTCAAGGCGCGCGTCGCCCACAGGGGCATGGACCCGCGGACACCCAGCGCGCTCGAGACGGGCCGTGCGGACCTCCAGGCCCACCGCGCTGCCGAGGCCGGGGCGGCCGGGGCGAGCGGTGTTGCAGCCGGTGCCCTCCCGGCGGGCGGGGGTATGAGCGGGCTGCGCCGCGCCGGCGCGGTCGCCTGGAAAGACCTCCTGCTGGAGTGGCGCCGCCGCGAGACGGTGGCGGCGATGGTCTTCTTCGCCTGCCTGACGGCGGTGCTGCTGGGATTTGCGTTCGGCGGGCGGGGGGAGGTCGCGCCGGCGGTGCTGTGGGTGGCGCTGGTGCTGGGGGCGGTGCTGGGCGTGAGCCGCCTCACCGTGGCCGAAGCCGAGCAGGGGACGCTCGAGGCCCTCCTCCTCTACCCCGGCGCGCGCGAGCACCTCTTCTGGGGAAAGTGCGCCGCGCTCACCGGACTGCTCACGGCGCTGGCGGCCGTCCTCCTCCCGCTCGTGGCCGTGCTCTTCGGCGCGGCGGCAGGACCGCGCTGGCCGCTCCTCGCCGGCACCGTGCTGTTCGGGATCGTCGGGCTGGCCGCCGTCGGCACGCTCTTCGCCGCCATGGCCCTGCACGTGCGCGGGCGGGAGCTACTCGTCCCGCTCCTCCTCCTGCCGCTCGCGCTGCCGGTGCTCCTCGCCGGCATCCGCCTGACCGAGGCGATCCTCGGCGCGGGTCAGGCGGGACCGTGGCCGGCGGTGCTGCTGGTCTTTGATATCCTGTTCCTGTTGGTGGCCCCGATCCTGTTCGAGCTCGTCGTCGAGGAGGTCTGACCGGTGCGGCTGGTCGGCCCGGCCGCCCTGGCTGCGCTGGCCGCCGGCCTCTACTTGGCGCTGTGGGCCTCTCCCCCCGACGCCTTCCAGGGCCACTACGTCCGCCTGATGTACGTCCACGTCCCGGCGGCCTGGGTGGCGTACCTGGCGGTGGGCGTGGCGGCCGTGGCCAGCCTCCTCTACCTGTGGCGGCGGCGGCCCGCCTACGACTATGTGGCCCACAGCGCGGCCGAGCTCGTCGTGCTCTTCACCGGGCTGGCCCTGGCCACAGGGATGATCTGGGGGCGGCCGGTGTGGGGGGTGTGGTGGACCTGGGATGCGCGGCTGGTGAGCACCGCCATCCTCTTCCTGATCTACGTGGGCTGCCTGCTGGTCCGGGGGCTGGCCGCCGACCGGGAGCGCGGCGCGCGCCTGGCCGCGGTGGTGGCCCTCGTCGGCGCCCTGGACGTCCCGATCATCCACTTCTCCGTGCTGTGGTTCCGCACGCTCCACCAGACCGCCTCGATCACTCGGCGGGAGGTGAGCATGGCCCCCGAGATGCTGGCGGCCCTGCTCGTGAACCTGCTGGCCTTCGCCCTCCTCTTCCTCTACCTGGTCACTCTGCGCGCCCGCCTGGCCCGGCTGGAGGCGGAGCGGGCCGAGGCGGCGCTGGAACCGCAGGCGCGATGAGCCCCGCGATGGCCCTCCTGCTGGGCTACGGGGTGGTGGCTGCGGCCCTCCTCTGGTACTCCCTGCGGGTGCGACGCCGGCTGGCCGCGCTGCAACGGCGCCAGGAACGCCGCACCGCGGCGGCCGTGGAGGCGACCGGGGTGCAGCCGCGGTGAGGGCCCGGAGGTCCGGACCGTGAGGCGGGGACGCCTCCTCCTGGCCGCCGCCGTCGTGGTCACCGGGCTGGTCTACCTGGTGGTGGGCGGGATCCGCGGCGCCATCGTGTACTACATCACCCCGAGCGAGCTGGCCGCCCAAGGCTCCCAGATCGTTGGCCGGCCCGTGCGGGTGGGTGGGCAGGTGCGGCCGGGCTCGCGGCAGTGGGACGCGCAGGGGAGCGTCCTGCGCTTCGTCCTCACGGACGGACGGGCGGCCGTGTCGGTGGAGTACCGCGGAGCGCCCCCCGCGCTCTTCACCGAAGGGCAGGGCGCCGTCGTCGAGGGCTCCCTGGATGGGGCCGGCCTCTTCCGGGCCCGTGCCGTGATCGTGCGCCACAACGAGGAGTATCAGCCTCCCACGGCCTCCTCCCCCGCCGGCCTCTCCACCCCGCGACCCTCCCCTCCCCCTTCCTCGCCTGCGCCCTCACCCACGCCGTGACCGCCGCCCTCGGCACGCTGGCCCTCCTCCTCGCCGCGCTCGGCGCCGTCGGCGGGGCGGTCGCCCTCCTGCGCGGGCAGGCCGCCGGACCCCCTGCGCTGGTGACGCTGGGGGAGCGCGCGGCGGTGGCCGTCTTCGCCCTCGTCACCGCCGCGGTGGCGGCCCTGGAGGCGGCCCTCCTCCGCGCCGACTTCTCCGTCGCCTACGTGGCCGACAACGTCTCGAGCGGGACGCCCCTCCTCTTCCGTGCCATTGCGCTGTGGGGGGCGTTGGAAGGCTCCATCCTCCTGTGGGCCTGGCTCCACGCCGGCTTCACGGCGCTCGTGGCCTGGCGCTACCGTGGCCGCTACCCCGCCACCGTGCCCCTGGCGCTGGCCATCCTGCTGGGGATCGGCGCCTTCTTCCTCCTGCTCATGCTCGGACCCGCCGACCCCTTCGCCCCGGCCGTTCCGGTGCCGCTCGACGGCCGCGGGTTGAACCCGCTGCTGCGCAACCACCCGCTGATGGCCGTCCACCCGCCCTTCCTCTACCTGGGGTACGTCGGTCTGGCCGTGCCCTACGCCTTCGCCATGGCCGCGCTCCTCTCGCGGACCCTGCGGGACGAATGGGCCGCCGTGACACGCCGGTGGACGATGGCGGCGTGGGTCTTTCTCACCACGGGGATCGTGCTGGGGGCGTGGTGGTCGTACGAGGTCCTGGGGTGGGGCGGCTACTGGGCGTGGGACCCCGTCGAGAACGCCGCCCTCCTGCCCTGGCTGGCCGTCACCGCCTTCCTCCACTCGGCCATCGTCCAGGAACGGCGCCGGCTGCTGCGTCTGTGGAACTGCGCGCTCGTGATCCTGGCCTTCCTCCTCACCCTCTTTGGCACCTTCCTCACCCGCAGCGGCATCCTGGCCTCGGTGCACGCCTTCACCGTCTCGCTCATCGGCCCGCTCTTCCTGCTCTTCATCGCCGCCGTGCTGGCCTTCTCCCTGGCGGTGCTGCTCCTGCGGCGGGACCAGGTGCGGGACGAAGGGGCGCTCCCGGCCTCCCTGAGCCGCGAGACCCTCTTCCTGCTGAACAACGTCCTCCTGCTCGTCCTCGTCGCCACCGTCTTCCTGGGGACCCTCTTCCCGCTCGTGGTGGAGGCGGTGGTGGGGCTGCGTGTCAGTGTGGGAGCACCCTACTTCAACCGCGTCGCCGCCCCGCTCGTCCTGGGGCTGCTCGTCCTGATGGCGGCCGGCGCGGTGCTCCCCTGGGGGGCCGTCCCCAGGGGAGCCCCCCGTCGCTTCCTCGCTCCCGCCGTGGCGGGCCTGGGCGCCGGCGCCGTGGCGCGCGCATACGCCGCCGGGCCCTTCACCTCGGTGGCCTTCGGGGTCCTGGCCTTTGCGGCGTGGGCCCACCTCCTCGAGTTCCACCAGGGGGCGCGTGCCCTGCAGTCCGCCGGGACGCCCTACCCGCTGGCGCTGCTGCGCCTCTTCGCCGCGAACCGGCGCCGCTACACCGGGTACCTGGCGCACCTCGGGCTGGTGCTGGCGCTGGCCGGGGTGGCCGGGTCCACCGCCTTCCGGCAGGAGAGCGACCACACCGTCCGGCCGGGCGAGCTCTTCGCGGTCCCCGGGGCGCTGCTGCGCTACGAGGGCGTGACGCTGCGGCGCGACCCCGACCGGCTGGCCCTCACCGCCACGGTGTTGGTCTTCCCAGCGCGGTCGGGAGCCGAGGCGGCACCGCGGGCGGCCAGCGGTGGCGGCCTGACCGCTCCCGTGGCCGTCCTCCACCCCGCCGAGCACCTCTACCCGCAGCAGCGCACGCCGCTCCCCACCCCCGCCGTCCGGTCGACGTGGCGCGGCGACCTCTACCTGGTGCTGGGCGGTGTGGCGCGGGATGGGACGGCGGTGGTCAAGGTCATCACAAACCCCCTGGTCCCGTGGATCTGGGCGGGGGGGCTGCTGATGGGGCTGGCCGGCGTCCTCAACCTCCTGCCGGGGAGACGGTGAGCGTGCACGCGACCGACCCGGGTTCCGCCGGGGTGCGCCCCCTGTCGGCCGGCGCGCGGTCTGTCCTCCGCCCGGGGCGTCGCCTCGTCATCGCCGTGGCGCTCCTGCTGGCGATCGCCCTGGCTGGAATCCCGCTCCCGGCGGCTGCGGGCCCCTCCCTGGACGAGCAGGTCCGGACGGTGGCCAGCCGGCTGCGCTGTCCGGTCTGCCAGAACGAAAGCGTGGCCGACTCGCCGTCGGCCCTCGCCGCCCAGATGCGGGAGCTGATCCGGGCGCGCCTGGCACAGGGGGAGGCCCCCGAGGCCATCGTCGCCTACTTCGTCTCCCGCTACGGCGAGTGGATCCTGCTGGAGCCGCCGCGGCGCGGCTGGGGGTGGGTGCTGTGGCTGGCGCCGGGGGTCCTGCTGGCCGGCGGACTCCTCCTCCTGGCCCGCTACCTGCGGGGTGCGGTGCGGGCAGGGGAGGTGGATAACTATGGGCAGGGAGTGTCGGACGGCTGAGCGGCTGAGCGGCCCGTCCGGCACCTGCGCCGGACGGGCGAAAGGGAGGTGAGGGAGATGGAACCCACGACGGTGCGGCGGACCGCGCCGGTCTACCTGGAGGAGAACCGCGAGCGGCGGGAGCGGCTCATCGCCATGCTCACGCAGGCCTACTGGATGGAGCTCGAGACGGTGATGAACTACCTGGCCGCCTCGATCAACCCCGACGGGGTGCGGGCCCGGGAGGTGGCGGAGGCGCTCCAGGAGGACGTGCAGGAGGAGCTGGGCCACGCCCGGCAGTTCGGAGAGCGGATCAAGGAGCTCTACGGGGTGGTCCCGGGGTCGATGGCCTTTCGGCCGGAGCAGACCTACCTCCAGCCGCCCGAACGCCAGACCGACATCGTCGCGGTGATCCGCGGCGTCATCGAGGCCGAGCACGGGGCCATCGCCCACTACAGCGACATCGTCCGCTTCTGCGACGACTTCGACCTGGTCACCCAGGACATGGTCCTCCAGATCCTGCGGGGGGAGCAGGGCCACCTGCGCCTGTTCGAAGGGTTCCTCCGGGAGTTCGAAGAAGGGCAGGGAGGGAGCCCGACCGGCAGGGGGCGCTGAGCGGTGGACGACGCCGCCGACCCCGTCCGAGGATCTCGGCGGGCGGTGGAGGCCGAAGCAGGACGCGGGGGACCGCACGCGGTGGTGCGGCACCCCCGCGTCCTGGCCTTCGTCCTGGCCGGTGGCAAGGGGGAGCGCCTCTACCCCCTCACGGAGCAGCGCAGCAAGCCCGCCGTCCCCTTCGGGGGCAAGTACCGCATCATCGACTTCGTCCTGAGCAACCTGGTCAACTCCGCCATCTATGCCATCTACGTCCTGGTGCAGTACAAGGCCCAGTCGCTGATCGACCACCTGCGCACGGCCTGGCGCGGCGGCGGGATCGTGCCCGACCACTTCGTCATCGTCGTCCCACCCCAGATGCGCTGGACCGAGACCTGGTACCAGGGCACGGCGGACGCCGTCTACCAGAACCGCAACCTGCTCGCCGACTTCGACCCCGACGTCGTGGCAGTCTTCGGCGCCGACCACGTCTACCGCATGGACATCTCCCAGATGCTGGCCGTCCACCTGGAGCGGCGGGCCGACGTGACCGTGGCGGCCCTGCCGGTGCCCATCGAGGAGGCGTCCGGCTTCGGGATCATGGGGGTGGAGGCCGACGGGCGGATCGTGGAGTGGGCGGAGAAGCCCGCCGAGCCCTTCCCCCTCCCCGACGACCCCACGCGGGCCCTGGCCTCCATGGGCAACTACCTCTTCGACCGCCAGGTGCTCATGGACGCGCTGGTGGAAGACGCGCAGCGCGGCACCGACCACGACTTCGGCCGCAACATCCTCCCCGCCCTGGTCCCCACCCACCGGGTCTTCGCCTACCGCTTCACCGCCAACGTCCTCCCGGGCCTGCAGCCCTACGAGGAGCCGACCTACTGGCGCGACGTGGGGACGCTGGCGGCCTACTGGCAGGCCCACATGGACCTGCTGGGCCCCCAGCCGCGTCTCGACCTGGCCAACCCGCGCTGGCCCATCTTCACGGCCCCCTACGGCGGCCCGCCGGCGCAGGTCATCGCCGGCGAGGTGGAGGACGTGCTGGTCGGGGAGGGGACCCGCATCGACGGGGCGGAGGTGCGCCGCAGCATCCTGGGCCGCGGCGTGCGCGTGGAGCGCGGCGCGCGGGTGGAGGAGTCGCTGGTGATGGACCACTCGGTGGTCGCCCCCGGTGCCCGGCTGCGCCGCGTCATCGTGGACCGCTACAACGTCATCCCCGAGGGAGCGGTGATCGGCTACCGCGCCGACGAGGACGCGCGGCGCTTCTTCGTCGACCCCTCCGGCCTGGTCGTCCTCCCCCGCGGCCGCACGCGCCGCTAGGCCGTCTCACGCCCGCCGAGAGGGTGCGGCACCCGAGGCGTCTAAGAGCGCTTCCCATGGACCCCCGGACGGCGACGGTCTTCCGAGGCGAGGCCGGGCCCGCCCCAGCAGGGGCGGAGAGGCTCACGCCAGGACAGGTGCGCGCACGCCTGCGGCAGGGATGGGCGCCGCGCACCACGGCGGGCCTGGCCCCCGGCTATGCCCAGGCCAACCTGGTGATCCTGCCCCGCGCGGCGGCCTACGACTTCCTGCTCTTCTGCCAGCGCAACCCCAAGCCGTGCCCCGTACTGGAGGTGACCGAACCGGGCGACCCGGAGCCGCGCCTGACGGCCCCCGGCGCCGACCTGCGCACCGACCTCCCCCGCTACCGGATCTTTCGGGACGGCCTCCCCGCCGGGGAAGCGACCGACATCCTGGAGCTGTGGCGGCCCGACTTCGTCGCCTTCCTGCTGGGGTGCAGCTTCACCTTCGAGGCGGCGATGCAGCGGGCCGGGCTCCCGGTGCGCCACCTGGAGGAGGGGCGCACCGTGCCCATGTACCGCACCGCGCTGCCCTGCCGCCCGGCCGGGGCCTTTGCCGGGCCGCTGGTGGTGAGCATGCGCCCGCTCCCCGCCGACCAGGTGGCCCGGGCCGTGCAGGTGACGGCGCGCTACCCGCTGGCGCACGGCGCCCCGGTGCACGTGGGGGATCCGGCGGCCATCGGCGTCGCCGACCTCGCCCGGCCCGACTACGGCGAGGCGGTCACGGTGCACCCGGGGGAGGTGCCACTCTTCTGGGCCTGTGGGGTGACGCCCCAGGCGGCCGCACGGCAGGCGCGGCCGGAGGTGATGATCACCCACGCCCCGGGCCAGATGTTCGTCACCGACCTGCGTGACGAGGACCTGGCCCTCTGGTGACCCGCCCGCGGCGCGGGACCGACCCGCGACGGGGGCCGGGCACCGGAGGGTGCAGCGACAAGGAGGGAGGAGCATGAAGCGGATCAGCCGGCGGCGGTTCTTGCGGTACGGCGGCGCGGGGCTCCTGGCCCTCAGCGGCGCGGAGCGTCTCGCCGCCCTGGCCTCGGCCCAGGAGCCCACGATTCCCATCGGGGTGGTCTACCCCCTCACCGGCGCCCTGGCCCGCATCGGGGCGTCCATCAAGAACGCGGTCGACCTGGCCGCGGAGATCGTGAACACGCCCCACCCCGAGCTCGACCCGCTGGTGCTGGCCCGCCCGGCCGGCCTGCCCCGGCTGCGCGGCGCCAAGCTGCGCCTCCTCTGGGCCGACAGCAAGGGGGACCCGGCCACGGGACGGGCGGAGACGGAGCGGCTCATCGAGCGGGAGCGGGTAGTGGCGGTGGTGGGCGCCTACCAGAGCGCCGTCACCGCCACGGCCAGCCTGGCGGCGGAGGCGAAGGGCATCCCCTTCCTCAACCCCGAGTCCTCCTCGCCGAAGCTCACCGAGCGCAACTTCAAGTGGTTCTTCCGCACCGGGCCCCACGACGTCACCTTCACGAAGCTCTTCTTCGACATGATGGAGGACCTGAAGAAGCGCGGGCACCGGATCAGCAAGATCGCCATCCTCTCCGAGGACACCGAGTTCGGCGCCACGGCCGTGGGCGTGGAGCGCGTCTTCGCCCAGCGCTACGGCTACGAGGTGGTGGCCACCGAGCTGTACACCTCGCCGCCGGCCAGCGTGGAGGCGGAGCTGCTGCGCATCCGCCGCTCCGGGTGCGACGTGATCTTCGGGCAGAACTACCTGGTGGACGCCGTGCTGATCACGCGCACGCTCAAGCAGATGCGCTGGTTCCCGCAGGGGCTGATCGTGCACGACGCCGGGTGGGTGGTGCCCGACTACCTGCAGACGGTGGGAGACGACGGGAACTACGTCCTCACGCGGGTCTCCTGGGCGCTGGGGATGGGCCGGCGCAAGCCGCTGGTGACGCGGGTGAACGAGCTCTACCGGCAGCGCTTCGGCACCGACATGGACGAGACCAACGCCCGCTCCTTCACCGGGCTGCTGGCCCTGGCCGCGGCAATCAACGAGGCCGGCTCCACCCGCCCCGACGCCATCCGCCAGGCCCTGGCCGGGCTGAGCCTGCCGGGCCGCCAGCTCATCATGCCCTGGGAGGGGATCGAGTTCGACTTCCGCGGCCAGAACCGGCACGCCGCCGGGCTCATGGCCCAGATCCTGGACCGGCAGTACAAGGTGGTCTGGCCCTTCTCGCTGGCCGAGGCGGACATCGTCTGGCCGGCGCCGCCCTGGGAGCGCCGCGGCTGAGGCGCCTTCCGGGATCGCCCCCGCCCGCAGGCGCCTCCCGCTGGCGGCAGCGGGGCGACCCCCGCCCGGCCTCCTGATGGACCTCCTGGTCCAGGCCACCCTCAATGGCCTCCTGCTGGGGCTGGTCTACGCCCTGGTGGCGCTCGGCCTCTCCCTCATCTGGGGCGTGATGGAGGTCGTCAATTTGGCCCACGCCGAGTACCTGATGCTGGCCATGTACGCCACCTACTGGCTGTGGGCGCTGGGACGGGTGGACCCGCTTGTCGCCGCCCCGGTGGTCCTGCCGCTGTTCTTCCTGCTGGGCTGGCTGACCTACCGGGTGCTCGTCCGCCGCGTGCTGGCCGCCCCCATGGTCTCCCAGATCTTCGCCACCTTCGGGCTGCTCTTCTTCCTGCGCTACAGCGCCTTCGCCGCCTTCGGCCCCAACGTGCGGGGCATCTGGCAGTCGCGCCTGGAGGGCAGCCTCACCCTGGGCCCCTGGTACGTGGGGGTCCCGCAGCTGGCCGCCGCCGTGGTGGCGCTGGGCGCCTTCGCGCTGCTGTGGCTCTTCCTCAACCGGACGAAGACCGGCAAGGCCCTGCAGGCCACAGCCCAGGACCGGGTCGTGGCGCAGACGCTGGGCATCGACGTGGAGCAGATGTTCGCGCTGGCCTGGGGCGTGGGGATCGCCGCGGTCGCCCTCGCCGGCATCTCCCTCATGCCCTTCTACCAGGTCTCCCCCACCGTGGGGGACGCCTTCCTGCTCATCGCCTTCGCCAGCGTGGTGCTGGGCGGCTTCGGCACGGTGGCCGGGGCGCTGGTGGGGGGGATCGGCATCGGGCTGGTGGAGAACGTGCTCGGGGCGCTCATCGCGCCCACCTTCAAGCTGCTCTTCGCCTTCGCTGTCTTCGTCCTGATGCTCCTGGTCCGCCCGCAGGGGCTCGTCGGCGAATGAGCCTGCTGCTGCTGGTCGCCGTGCTCCTGCTGGTGCCGCTGGCGGTGCGGGACAGCTTCTTCCTGAACGCGGCCATCCACGTCTTCCTGCTGGGGACGGCGGCACTGGGGTGGAACCTCATCGGCGGGTACGCCGGGCAGCTCTCCTTCGGCCACGCCGTCTTCTTCGGCGTGGGCGCCTACACCAGCTCGGTCCTGCTCAGCCGGCATGGAGTGTGGCCGTGGGTGGGCGGCCCCGTGGGCGCGGCCGTGGCCGTAGGGCTGTCGCTGGCGATCGGCGCGGCCACCTTCCGCTTGCGCCGCCACTTCTTCGCCCTGGCCACGCTGGCCCTGGCCGAGATCGCCCGCATCACCTTCCTGAACTGGCCGTACGTGGAGGCGGCCATCGGCCTCTACCTCCCCCTCCACTACCGCGGCCGGCTGGCCTACCTGATGTGGGACGGCAAGATCCCCTACTACCTGGCCGGGCTGGCGCTCTTTGCCGCCGCGCTGACCCTCACCTGGTGGGTGGATCGCACCCGCATGGGGCTCTACCTCAAGGCCACCAACCAGGATGCCGACGCGGCGGAGGCGCTGGGCCTGCCCACGCTGCGCTACAAGCTCTGGGCCATGGGAACCAGCGCCGCGCTGGCGGCGCTGGCCGGGACGCTCTACGCCCAGTACGTCCTCTACATCGACCCCTACACGGTGATGGCCTCGCGCATCTCCCTGCTGGTGGTGGTCATGGCTCTCATCGGCGGCCGGGGCACGGTCTTCGGTCCGGCCCTGGGGGCGGCCTTCATCGTCCTGCTCTCCGAGTACACGCGTACGGCCCTGGGCCACCTGGGCCAGGGCTACGACTTCATCCTCTTCGGCGCGCTCATCATGCTGCTGGCCATCTACGAGCCGCGCGGCCTGCTCGGGCTGGGCCGCCGCGCCCGCCTGCGCCGGCCGGTGCCCGTGGTGGAGGGGTCGGCGCCCACCCCGCTCGCCGCGGCCGGCACGCCCGCGGACCGCGTCGCGCTGCGCGTCGAGGGGCTCTCGAAGCGCTTCGGCGGGGTGGCCGCCCTCGAGTCGGTGGACCTGGTGGTCCGGCAGGGAGAGATCCTGGGGCTCATCGGCCCCAACGGGGCGGGCAAGTCCACCCTCTTCGACTGCATCACGGGGTTCCAGCGCCCGGACGGCGGCCGGGTGGTCGTGGACGGCGCCGATCTCACCGCGCGAACTCCCCACGCGCTCGTCCACGCCGGCGTGGTGCGCACCTTCCAGCTCGTGCGCGTCTTTCCCGAGCTGACGGCCCTGGAGAACCTGCTGGTGGCCCAGCCCCACCGGGGCGAGTCGGTCTGGCAGGCGTTGCGGCCCACGCCCCGAGCGGTGGGCGCGCGGGCCGAGGGGCTGCTGCGCCGCGTGGGCCTGGCCGCCTCCCGGGATGTGCCGGCCGGGGAGCTCTCCTACGGGCAGCAGAAGGTGCTGGCCCTGGCCATGGCGCTCATGACCGAGGCCCCGGTGATCCTGCTCGACGAGCCCACCGCCGGCGTGCACCCCGCGCTCATCCAGGAGCTGGTGGCCCAGATCCGCGCGCTCAACGCCGAGGGGCGGACCTTCGTGGTCATCGAACACAACATGGAGGTGGTCAACGCCCTGGCCCACCGCGTCTACTTCCTGGCCGGCGGGCGCGTCCTGGCGGAAGGGACGCCCGAGGCCGTCCGCCAGGACCCGCAGGTGCTCGACGCCTACTATGGCCACTGACCCCGCTCCCTCCCCTACCCCGCCCGCAGCCGCGTCTCCCTCCCCCACCCCGCCCGCAGCTGCGCCCGGCACCGCGGCCATGGCCGCCGACGGCGCCGTGCTGCGCGTCGAGGAGCTGCACCTGGGGTACGGGCAGCAGGAGGTCCTCCACGGGGTGAGCCTCACCGTGGGCGCGGGGGAACTCGTTGCCGTGATCGGCCCCAACGGAGCCGGCAAGTCCACGCTGCTCAGGGGGATCTTCGGCTTCCTGCGGCCGCGGCGGGGCCGCATCACGCTCCTCGGCCGGGAGATCGGCGGGCTGCGCCCGCCGCAGGTGCTGCGCGCCGGGGTGGCCTACGTGCCGCAGGGTTACAGCGTGCTGCCCAACCTCTCGGTGGAGGACAACCTGCTGCTCGGCGCCTACATCCGCACCGATCGGCAGGTGCGGGCCGACATGGAGCGCCTGCTCGACCTCTTCCCGGTCCTGCGGGCGCGCCGTCGGCTCCCGGCGCGGGTGCTGAGCGGCGGCGAGCGGCGCATGCTGGAGATGGCCCGGGTGCTCCTGCTGCGGCCCCGCGTCCTGCTCCTCGACGAGCCTACGCTGGGGCTCAGCCCGCGCGTCATCGACCAGGTCTACGAGGTCGTCCACCGGGTGAACGGCCAGGGCGTGGCCATCCTGCTGGTGGAGCAGAATGTGCGCACGGCGCTGCGCCACGCCGGGCGGGCCTACGTCCTGGAGCAGGGGCGCGTGCGCTTCGAGGGGCGCGGGGAGGAGATGCTGGCGCACCCGGAAGTGCGCCGGGCCTACCTGGGCGGGTGAGGCGCCCGGGGGACTCAGGCGGTCACGCTCCCACCGTGGCGACGCCCGCTGGAGCCGCCCGATCCACGCGGCTTGCGGCTCACGGCCACGAACAGCGGCAGCGCCGCCAGTTGCGCCGCCACCGAGAAAGCCACCAGGGCGACGACGGAGCGGTCGTAGAGGCCCCCCATCAGCGCGCTCCCGCCAAACCAGGCGATCCCGTAGACGGCGTTGAGGACGCCGTAGGCCCCGGCGCGGCGCTCGGGCGGCGCCATCTCCGCCACCGCCGCCCGCACGACCGACTCCTGCGCCCCCATCCCCAGCCCCCACAGCAGCACCCCCGCGAGCACGGAGGCAGGCCCGCCCAGAAAGGCGAGGGGGGCGAAGGCCGCGGCCACTGCCGTGGTGGGGACGAGGACCGCCGTCCCGGCACGGTCGTACCACCGCCCGAGGGCCAGGGCCGCGGCGGCGTCGGTCCCCATGGCCGCCGCGTAGAGGAGCGGGACCCAGGGGGCGGGCACCAGCGCGTGCCGCTGGAGGTGGTAGGCGATCAGGGCGAAGTCCGCATACCCGGCGCCCACCAGCGCCACCGCCACGACGTAGCGGCGGAAGCGCGGGCCCAGGCCCGCCGCCGCGGGTGCGGCGTCAGCGACCTCCAGGTCGCGCGGCCGCGGGTAGAGCCTGCGCGCCGCCACCAGCACGCCCAGCGCCAGGGCAGCCGGCGCGGCCAGGAGGGCGAAGGCGCCCCGGTAGGCCGATCCGGCGGCCAGGGCGCCGGCCACGAGGAGCGGGCCCAGGACGGCGCCCGCCTGGTCCAGCGCCTCGTGCAGGCCAAACCCCCACCCGCGCCCGACCTGCTGGGTGGCGTGAGACAGCATGGCGTCGCGTGCAGGCGTCCGGATCGCCTTGCCGATGCGCTCCGCCACCACCAGCGCCGCCGCCGCCCCCCAACCCCGGGCCAGGGCCAGCAGCGGGACCGCCGCCAAGTTCACGGTGTAGCCGACGATGGTGATCGCCCAGTAGCGGCGCGTCCGGTCGGCAAGGCGGCCGGAGAGGAGGCGCAGGGCGTAGCCGAGCAGCTCGCCGAGTCCCGCCACGACTCCCACCACGGTGGCGGTGGCGCCCAGCGTGCCCAGGTAGGGGCCGACGACGCTGCGCGCCCCCTCGTAGGTGGCGTCGGCCAGCAGGCTCACCACGCCGAGGAGCACGACGAACCGCAACGCCGCCGCCCGGCCGTCGTCAGCCGTCGCCACCCTCTCCATCTGCCTTCCGGCTGAGCAAGAAAACTCTCCCGGCGTCCCTTGCCCATCCCAAATCTTTCTGCGCATCGAGGGTCTGAATATCCGTAAAGCCTGCTACTTCAAGGCCGGACCGGACTTCCGACTCGGAATAGCACCGTTGCCAAAGGGTCACATCAGAGCGGTGCCATAGAGCACCAGCTAATCGAAACATGGTGACGGCTGTTTGGCCCACCTCTTTGCCCTCATCAAAACTTGCCCGGACAACGCAAACGTGGTCGTCTTCCACAATCCCAAAGGAGCCCCGCCAGCGCGTCTTATACCCTTCTGCCATGTTCAGGTCAAAGAGAAACAAGCCTCCTGGTAGCAAGCACGATTGTACGTTTCGGAAGACCAGGGACAATTCTTCCATGTTCATGATGTGATTGAGACTGTCATAGACGCACACGACAGCCTGATAGACTTCCGGGAAGTGGAAACTCCGGGCGTCTTCGACAATGAACTCTACAG
>JAVHLY010000029.1 GCA_031081585.1 Armatimonadota bacterium | reverse complement strand
GGGGCCGTACCCGCAGCTCAGGGCGGTGGCGGTGGGCAACATGACGCTGGATCGCATCGCTCCCATGGTGCGCGCCGGGGCGGTGGGCGTGGCCCTGGGGGGGTCGATCTTCGGCCGCGCCGGCGAACCCCCGTCGCCCGAGCACATCGTCAACGTGGTGCGGCGGGCGCGGGAGCTCCTGGCCGCAGCGCGAGCGGGTTGAACAGCGGGGAGTCTCGCCAGGTGGCGCGCCCGGAGGGATTTGAACCCCCGACCTTTGGCTCCGGAGGCCAACGCTCTCTCCGCTGAGCTACGGGCGCGTAGGCAGGTTCATTATACCATCGGCTGCGGCGGCGAAGGGGCCGGCGCAGTGGGTGCCGGCGGCGGTCGCCGCACCGCCCGGTAGACCGCCGCCAGGACCGTGCCGATCCCCCACGTGAGCGTCAGCCCCAGTACCACGTTCCCCACCACCGGCATCAGCGCCACGAGCCCGACCACCACCGCCCCCATGGCCGCCTGACGCAGCGGACGCGGCGCCCCCGTCTGCAACCGCCGTCCCACCCAGAAGGCCACGGTGGCGTAGCCGACCAGCGAGAGTGCCCCCACGAGCGCTGGCAGCAGGAAGAGCAGCGGGATGCCCACCAGGCTCACCGCCAGCACCACCGCCCCCGCCGCCAGCGCCACCCACCACCCGACGCCGGCGAGCAGGGTGTGCAGCGGCCAGGCCTGGAGGGTCTCGGCCAGACGCACGAAGGTGTCGGGAAGCAGCCCCACCAGCAAGACCCCGAGGCCTCCCAGCACCACCAGGACCGAGAGCTTGAAGACGAAGAAGAGGACCTGCAGCGGCCGCCACCACTCCTCCCGGTACGTGTCGAAGGGCGGCGGCACAGCCGCTGGCGGCGGGGGCGCGGGGGTGGCCACCGGCGGTGGGGCCGGTGGAAGGGCGGGTGGCGTCACTCCCGGAGGCGGCATGACCCCAGGGGACGGCGTCGGGGTGGCGGGGTGGAAGACACCACGCCGCACCTGTCCTGCCACGTGGCCGCCCGGCAGGACCGTCACCACGCCGTTGAAGGCGGTGGCGTCGCCGCCCACCCCGCCGGTGCCGTACACGGTCACCGAGCCGTTCAGGGTGCGGACCGATCCGGTGACCTCGCCGCGTACACCGATGTCGCCGTTCAGTGTGACGGCATCCCCCTCCAGCCGCCCGTCCACCGTGATGTTGCCGTTGAGCGTGACGACCGTGCCGACCATCGTGGTGCCCCCGGGGATGACGATGTCGCCGGTCACCCGGATGGTGAACCCGGCGCCCAGGGTGGGCACCGCCGCAGCAGGACGGAGCACCGCAGACGTGAGCGGCAGGATGGTGACGAACGCCAGGATCCCGAGCCAGCGCATCCTGTGCCTCCCCACGACCCGGGCCTCGAGGCCCTGCGGCAGGCGCACCCGTCACGCGCTCGCCCGTGCCGCCGGCAGTCAGGAGAGCAGGACCAGGTCCACCCCCACCCGCGGCACAACCGTCGTCCGGTCGACCTCGGCGCAGAAGACGACGTCGTCGGCCAGGCCGAGCCGGGTGACGTTGCGCCCCGCCGCCGAACGGCGGAACAGCGCCAGCGGGTCAGGCTCGGCCACGGTGAGCAGGCGCGCGGCCTCGGCGGCGTCGGTGAGCGTCGTCGCCCCGAGCCCCTGGAGGCGCCCGACCAGCACCCCGGCGCCGTAGGCGTCGTCCAGCCCGAAGCCCCCCGGGTTCTCGGCGCGGCCGGCGCAGACGATGACGATCTCCCCGCCCTCCGGCGCGGCCGCCCACGCCGCCTCCGCCACGGCCCGGGCGTTGCGCAGGCACCCCACCAGCACCGTGCCCGCCTGCGCCGCGGCGTGGATGGCCGGAACCCCGTTCGTCGTGACCAGCGCCGCGCCGCGTCCCGCCACCGCGGCGCGGGCCACCTCCACGGGAGAGTTGCCCAGGTCGAAGCCCTCCGGCGGCAGCGCGCCCTGCTCGCCGATCAGCAGGAGGTCGGGGGCGGCGGCGCGAGCCTGGCGCGCCCGGTGGACGGTCGCGGACAGCAGCAGCGGACGGCAGCCGCGCTCCACCAGCGTGACGATGGTGGTGCTGGCCCGGATGACGTCCACGACGATGGCCACGTCCATGGGCCCGTCGAGCTCGCGCGGTGTGTAGGCGACGTGGACGCGGCGGCTCACCCGTTGAGCTTCCGCCAGCGGATGTCGGCGGCGATGACCTCGCGCAGCCGGCTCTGGACCTGCGAGGCCAGGTCGCGGGCGCTGGTGCCGGCGCGGACGGCGTCCTGCGGTGTCAGGACCAGCACCGGACGCCCCCGGGCGGTCACGGCCCAGGCGCCGCTCCCGTCCTCCCGCACCCCCACCTCGTAGGGCTGGAGGTCGGCGTTGAAGAGCGGGTCGAGGCGGCGGGCCGCCTCCCGCACCCGCTCGGCGTCGGGCAGGCGGACGATCACCGTCTCGTTCACCAGCAGTTCCGCCGCGCCGTCGGTCTCGCGCACCGCCAGGCGCAGGTAGTTGGCGCTGAGGCGGCGCACGATGGGGATCCCGCGGCGGCGCAGCTCCGCCTCGATGTAGGCGACGCGCTCGGCGCTGGTGGGGTGGTCGGCGAAGGCGCCGGGGTCCACGCTGGCCCGGTACTGCTCCAGGCGGGCGATGCGCTCCATGAGCGTGAGGACGGCGACGGGGGTATAGGGGGTGCGCTGTAGGTAGGTGATGGCGGTGAGGTCGGCGTCGCGCTCCATCTCGCGCGTGTAGTGGGCCAGGATCCCGAGGCTGGCCAGGTGCATCCCCTGGGCCACCGCGGCGTCGCGCGTGAGGGCGGCCAGGATGAGGGTGAGCAGGGCGGTCCGGTTCTGTCGGCGGGAGAGCTCCATCCAGTGCCCGTGGGCCACGTGGGCGATCTCGTGGGCCAGGACGGCGGCCAGCTCGTGGTCGCTGCGGACCAAGGCCAGCATCGCCGTCGTCACGTAGACGAAGCCGCCCGGCAGCGCCACGGCGTTGGGGACATCGAGCTCGATGACCTTAAAGAGGTAGGTCACGCCCGGCCGGTCGGCCGCGGCGGCGACGGCCTGCCCCACCCGGCGCACCCGCTCGACGGCCGGGCCCGCGGGGACGACCCGGTAGCGGCTCTCGATCTCCCGGGCCGCCTGCTGGCCGACCTGCACCTCCTGCGGGGATGGCGGGGGGACGGCGGCACCTGCGCCGGCCGCCAGCGCAAGGACGAGGACCAGCACCACCGGAACGGACCGACCGACGCATGGAGATGCCCCGACCGGGCGGACGCCGGCGCGGGCGGCAGTGGCGGTGGATGCGTGCAGCTTCACGGTGCCGTCACCGCCACGCCACCGAACACCCTGCGCGCGTTGGTCAGCACCGCCTCGGCCAGCCGCTCCACCGCCTCTCCACGGAGCGCGGCCAGCCGCTCCACGACCAGCCGCACGAAGGCCGGCTCGTTGCGATGTCCCCGGTGCGGGTGGGGGGTGAGGTAGGGGGCATCGGTCTCCAGCAGCAGCCGATCGCGCGGTACCAACCGGGCCACGTCCAGCAGCCCCCGGGCGTTCGGGAAGGTCACCGGTCCGGCGAAGGAGAGGTAGTAGCCGCGGCGCAGGCACTCCCGCGCCACCTCGAGGGACCCCGAGAAGGCGTGCATCACCACGCAGAGGCCGGGATACTCGGCCAGAACCCCGAGGACCGCGCCGTGCGCCTCGCGGCAGTGGACGATCACCGGATGTCCGGTCTCCGCAGCCAGCGCCAGGTGCGCTCGGAAGAGGGCCGCCTGGGCGGCCCGCGGCGCATAGTCCCGGTAGTGGTCCAGTCCGGTCTCGCCCACCGCCACCACCTCGGGGAACCGGAGGACGTCCTGCAGGCCGGCCACCGCATCGGGGGCGTGCCGGCCGGCCTCATGCGGATGGATGCCCACGGCCGCCCGCACCTGCGGATGGCGACGGGCCAGGGCCACGGCCTGCGCAGACGACTCCGGGTCGGTCCCGACGGTGACGATGAGGCTCACCCCGGCCGCGGCCGCGCGGGCGACGACGTCGTCCAGGTCGGCGGCGAAGGCCTCGTCGTCCAGGTGGGCGTGCGTGTCGACGAGCTCCATGACCCGTTTCATCCTATCATCAAAGGCGATGTTCTCCGCCATGCGGACCCTGGTCATCGGCGGCACGACCTTCGTCGGTCGGCGGATCGTCGAGCTGTTCCTCGACCGCGGCGACCATGTGACCGTGCTCAGCCGGGGCCGGCGTCGTCCGCCGTTCTGGCCCCGCATCGAGCACCTGGCCGCGGACCGGACCATCCCCGGCGAGCTGGGCGCCCGCCTGCGCGGCCGCACCTTCGACGTGGTCGTCGACATGGTCGCCTTCGAGGGAACTCACGTCGAGACAGTCTTGAGCGTGCTGCGGGGCGGGATCGGCCACTACGTCCTCATGAGCAGCGGGGCGGTCTACCCCGACCTCGAGCCGCCGGCGACCTTCCGCCCGCTGGCTGAGGGAGACGCCAACCTGGCGCTGCGCGGTGATCTCCCCTATGGCGGAAGGGAAGCGAGCCTGCGAGCAGGTCCTGGGCGCTCAGGCGGGTGTCCCGTACACGGTCTTCCGCCCGCTCATCATCCAGGGGCCGCACGATCCCACGCTGCGCGGCTGGTTCTGGATCCAGCGCGTGGCGGACGGAGGCCCGGTGCTCGTCCCACAGCGCTACCCGGCGGTAGTCTGGCGGCAGGCCTACAGCGGCGACGTTGCCCGCGCCGTGGTCGCCGCCGCCGGCCATCCGCGTGCGCGCAAGGCGACCTACAACGTCGCCATGCCGGAGGTGGTGGCCCTGGAGGATTTCGTCCGCCTGGTGGCGGCCGCGCTCGACCGACCGGATCCGGTCGTGACGGTGCCCGAGCCCAGGCTCCGCGATGCGGCGCCCTGGTATCGGCCCACCTTCGCCCGACAGTTCCTCCTCGACATCGCCGCCATCCAGCACGACCTGGACCTGCCCTGGACGCCCATCGACCGCTGGGTCACCGAGACGGTGCGCTGGCACCTGCAAGCCGGACTGCCGCCGTCCAGAGGTTACGAACGGCGCACGGAGGAGATCAGGCTGGCGCAAGCCTGGTCAGGGTGAGGCACGCGGTTGGGGCCCGAGCGTGACCGGTGCGAGGCCCCAAACCTCTATGTCACTCGTGCTCCGGGAGGAATGGCCTTGTCCACCGTGAGCAGCCCGATGTCCCCCTCCCACTCGGCCGCCAGCAGCATCCCCTGCGACTCCACGCCGCGCACGCGGCGGGGCTCCAGGTTGGCGAGCACGATGATGCGCCGCCCCACCAGGTCCTCCGCCCGGTAGATCGGGTAGATCCCGGTGACGATGCGGCGCACCTCCCCGCCCAGGTCCACCTCCAGCTCGAGCAACCGGTCGGTGCCGGGAATGCGGTTGGCCGAGAGGACTTCGGCCACGCGGAGGTCCAGCCGCCTGAACTCGTCGATGCCGATCGTCTCCACCCGGGACCTCCCTTCCGGTGCCTGAGCCCGGGCCGCCGGCGCCTCCGAGGGCGCAGCCACCGGGACCTGGATCGGCACCGCCTCCTCGATGCGCGGGAAGATGGGCTGCCCCGGCCCCACCCGCGTCCCCGCCGGCACCCGACCCCACGCCGCCGCATCCGTGAGCCGCTGCCCCTCCAGTGGGTCGGCCAGACCCAGCTGCGCCCAGGCCCGCTGCGCCGCCGCCGGCAGCCAGGGGGAGAGGAGCAGGGTGGCGGCGCGGAAGGCCTCCAGCGTATTGGCCACCACCGTCCCCGCCCGGTCCGGGCGCCGCTCCCGCACCGCCCGCCAGGGCGCTTCCTCGTCCACGTACCGGTTCGCCGTGCTCACCAGCCGCCAGATCTCCTCGAGCGCGCCCCGCAGGTCGTAGCGCGCCACGGCCCGGTCGGCGGCCTCGGCCGCCCGCCGCGCCGTCTCCTGCAGCGCCCGGTCCCCGCCCTCGTCGGGTCCGCGCGCCGGCACCCGCCCGTCGAAGTGACGGTGGACCAGCGGCAGCACCCGGTTGAGCAGGTTGCCGTAGTCGTTGGCCAGGTCGGCGTTGAAGCGGTGCACCAGCGCCGCCCGGCTGAAGTCGGCGTCCTCCCCGAAGGGGATGTCCCGCGACAGGTAGTAGCGCAGCGCGTCGGCGGCGATGGCCTCCTCGACCCCGGCGCGGGCGGCCAGCTCCCGAACCGTCTCTGCGGGGTCGATGACGTTCCCCAGGCTCTTGCTGATCTTCTGCCCCTCGACGGTGAGGTAGCCGTGCACCAGGACCTGCCGCGGCGGCTCCACCCCGGCGGAGAGCAGCATGGCCGGCCAAAGCAGCGAGTGGAAGCGGTTGATCCCCTTGCCGATGAGGTGGTAGGCCGGCCACCAGGTCCGGAAGCGCGCCTCGTCCGCGCCGAAGCCGATGGCGCTGATGTAGTTCGTCAGCGCGTCGAACCAGACGTAGATGACGTGGCCGGGGTCGCCGGGGACAGGGATGCCCCAGGCCAGCTTCTCCACCGGGCGCGAGACCGAGATGTCCTCCAGCGTGTCGATGAGGGCCAGCATCTCGTTGGCCCGGGCGGCGGGGACGACGAAGTCGGGCCGCTCCGCGAAGAGGCGCCGCAGGTGGGGGCGGTACTTGGACAGGCGGAAGAAGTAGTTCTCCTCCTCGATGACGATGGGCTCGGTATCGTGCTCGGGGCACTTGCCGTCCACCAGGTCGCTCAGCGTCACGAAGGCCTCGTGGCCGACGCAGTACAGCGCCCGGTAGTTCTTCTTGTAGAAGTCCCCGGCGGCGGCGACGCGCGCCCAGAGGGCGCGCACGCCCTGCTGGTGGCGGGGCTCGGTGGTGCGGATGAAGTCGTCGTTGGAGAGGTTGAGCACCCGGGTGAGGCGCCGGAAGGTGGCGGCGTTCTCGTCCACGAAGGCCCGGACGTCCCGGCCCAGCGCCGCCGCCGTGGAGGCGATCTTCAGGCCGTGCTCGTCGGTGCCGGTGAGGAAGAAGACGCGGTCGCCCCGCAGCCGGTGCCAGCGGGCCAGCACGTCGGCCAGCACCTTCTCGTAGGCGTGCCCGATGTGCGGGCTGGCGTTCACGTAGTCGATGGCGGTGGTGATGTAGAAGGTCTCCACGGCCGTCACGCGCCCGTCGGGGCGGGCGAACCGATGTCGGGCCGCCAGTCACGGCGCAGGATCGCGTAGAGCTTCACGTCCCGGAACTCTCCCTTCTCGTACATGTGCTCGCGCAGGATCCCCTCGAAGCGCATCCCCGCCTTCTGCATCACGCGCTCCGAGGCCACGTTGCCGAGGTCGCAGATGGCCCAGATGCGGTTCAGGTCGAGCCGGGTGAAGCCGAAGGCCACCACGGCACGCGCCGCCTCGGTGGCGTAGCCCTGGCCCCACCACGCCCTGCCCACCGCGTACCCGAGGTCGGCCCGGCGGTGCACGGGGTGGTACTGGCCCAAGCGGATCGTGCCGATCACCCGTCCGCCGGGCCGCAGCGTGATCACCCACTCCGCCTCCTGCCGCTCCCGGTACTTCTGCAGCACCCGCTCGACGAAGGCCCGGCTGTCCTCCAGCGAGCGGTGCGCCTCCCACGGCACCCAGGTGGTCATCTGGGGGTCCGAGGCGTAGGCGAAGATGTCCTCCGCGTCCTCGGGGCGGAAGCGGCGCAGCACCAGACGCACCGTGGTCAGCGTCGGGGGGTCGCCGAACGCCTCCACCACCGCGGGAGGGAGCTCCGCCCCCATCGTCCTCACGCGGCGGCGCCCACCGCCTGCCGGGCCAGCTCTGCGCCCGCTACCATGTGCTGCAGCTTGGTGAAGGCCACGTCCCACGTGCGCGTGCGCAGGCCGCAGTCCGGGTTCACCCAGATGCGCTCGGGCGCCTCCAGGGTGCGCGCGGCCTGGAGCACCTTGTCACGGATCTCCTCGGGCGTCTCGATGACGTCGCTGTGCACGTCCACCACGCCCAGCCCGATCTCCCGCCGGTCGCCGAAGGTCTTGAAGAGCTGGACGATGTCGTAGTCCCCCGTGTTCTTGAACTCCAGGGCCAGGTGGTCCACCGTCATGTCCAGCAGGTGCGGGTAGAGGAGGCGGTAGTCGCTGTAGCAGATGTGGATCGACTTCTTGGCACGCACGCCGTCCACGGCGGCGTTGAAGGCCTCCACCAGGATCGGGACCTCCTCCGGGTGGGTCGCCGCCGCCGGCTCGTCGATCTGGATCCACGTCGCCCCCGCCGCCTCGAGGGCCAGCAGCGTGGGGCGGATGACCTCGCGGGCCAGGTCGAGGGTGAAGCGCCGCTTGGCCTCGTAGTTGCGCGCCCGTAGGTCCGGGATGTCCTGCAGCTGCTGCAGGTAGTACTCGTTGAACGACCAGTCCGCCAGCGTGTAGGGGCCGGTGATGGGGATCTTCACCGGGCGGCGGGCATGCTGCCGGACGAAGCGTAGCTCGTCCACGTGGAAGGGCTCGCGCAACCGCACCCGGTCCACCACCGCCGCCTTGCGATAGTAGCGGTTGTCGAAGGAGCGTACGTGCCCGTAGAAACGGAAGCCGTCGATGCGCCGCACAGGGTACTCGTACATCTCCACCCGCCGGGCCTCACCGTCGTAGACCACGTCCAGCCCCGCCGCCTCGAGGAAGCGGATGGCGAAGAGCGCCCCCCAGTCGCGGATGCGCTCCCGGTCCGCCTCGCTGCGCTCCCCCCCGGCGGTCAGCAGCGCGCGCAGCTCCTCCGTCCCGGCGATGGACAGGCGCGCTGCCCACCGGTCGAGCTCGGCCAGGTCTTCCGGGGCGGGCCGTTCCCCGCGCACCCCCTTGACCAGCCAGGCCGGCTTGGCCAGGCTGCCGATCTCTTGTGTGGGGAAGAGCTTGGCCACGGTCATCGCCCCCTACGCGACCGGCACCGGCGCCAGCCGCCGCTTCACCTCGCCCAGCCGGCGCACCTTCTCCGCCGCCACCGGCCAGGGCAGGAACTCCAGGTCGCAGCTCGGCACCACGCCGACGCGCTCCGCCCCCAGCCGGTCGGCCACCCGCTGCACCGTCTCGGCAGTGCGCACCGGGTCTTCCAGCAGCGAGTTGCGTCCATCGAGCGCCCCCACGAGCACCGTCTTGCTGCCGGCGCGGCCCTCCAGCCGGTCCATGGTGGCGGCGAAGAGGTCGAAGCCCACCTCGTCCACCGGCCACTCCAGCAGCGCCGGCAGCACGGGAGCCACGTCACCGAAGCAGGTGTGCACGGCCGTGCGCACGCCCAGCCCCTCCACGACGCGGGCCAGCGCGCGGCCGGCGCGGTCCACCGCGCCCTCCCGCGGCCTGGCCACCAGGACGGGGTCGGAGAACTGCACGTAGGCGCACCCGGCCTCCACCAGGGCCACCGCCGCCGAGCGGATCATGTCGGCCACGTCGAGCAGCAGGGCCTCCTCGTCGGCGTAGTAGTGGTCCTCGGCCAGCATGGCGAAGGTCCACGGCGCGGGCAGGATGGCCTTCCACCGGTGCCCCGCCAGCGCGTCGCGGTCGACGTAGCGCAGGACCACCTCCCCCATGGGGGGGAGCCAGCCGCCGATGACGGGACGGCGGTAGAAGGTGTTGTTGTCGAACCAGCGCGTCACCGGCCCGGGGTGCATCCCGTCGACACCCTCGCTGAGCGGGCGCAGCAGGTCCTGCCAGCGCAGCAGGCCGTCGGTGACGTAGTCGAGCCCCGCGTCCACCTGGAGGGCCACCACGCGTCGGGCCTCCTCGGCGAAGAGGCGGTCGAGGGCCGCCTCGTCGTACCGGCCCCGTTCGTAGGCCCGCGTGGCCGCCACGAGCTCTTCCGACCTCGGGAAGATCCCCACCAGGTGTGCCGTCGCCACAGCTTCGCCTCCTCACGCGCAGAAGACAACAACCCTCCCGCCGCACGGGCGAGAGGGTCTCTCGCGGTACCACCGCCTCCGCGCCGGCCTCGCGGTCCGGCGCCTCGTGGGCACGTCCGCACTACGCGCGGAGTGCCCTGACCCGATCACGGAGGCACCCGGGCGACCCTACCGCCCCCCCGGCGCGGGCCGAAGGATCTTCAGGTCGCCTGCTCGGAAGCCATGTTCACCCCGCCCTCCGCCGCCGGCTCGCACCCTCCCGGCTCGCTCCCTGACCCCGGACAGGGCTACTCCCGCTTCCTCCTCGCGTTGCCAAGGTAGTGTACGGAGGGTAGAAAGACACCGTCAAGGGCAGTGTCGCCGCGCACACCAACAGCACGGTGGCGCACTGGGGCGATCCCGCCGAGCTGCGAGTCGGGGACGAGCTGCTGATCCTCCCGCGGCGCGAAATCCACCCCCGTCCGTCCCCTGTGCGCTTCCTCCACACCACCCTGACGGCCTTCCTGGCGGAACGGAAGATCCAATGGACGCCTTCCCACCCCTGGCGCAACGTCATGGTCGGCGAGGGGTTCGTCGCGCCCGGCTTCTCCGGCTCACCGTGGGTACGAGACGGGCGCGTCTACGGGCTGACGAAGGGCTGGGTCCGGCCTCCGGGGGCGGAGACGCGCTATGCCGCGGCCGAGTCGACCCCCTGGATCCAGCGCTGTCTCGACCAGTTGCACTACGAGGACCTGATTCCCCGGGGAGGATCGCCGTGAGGACCCGAAGGCGTGCGTTGGGTGTCGCGCTGGTGTGCCTGCTCCTCATCCTGGGAGCAAGCCTCCCGGCGGTGAGCCAGGAAGCCCGGCACACCCTGCTGGTTTGCCGGCGAGCCAATCCACGGGGAGACGTCGGCGGCTTCGCCCTCGACCTGAGTGAGTGCGGCACCCGCTTTACCACCCAGGACCGGTACGTCGCCGTCGTCGTCCACCTGCAAAGTGTCCGCCCAGGCCACGACCGTCGACGCCCAGCTCCTCGACCCCGAGGGGACGGCGGTCTGGACGCGCCGTACCCGGTTCGACCCCGAGCCCGGTTACTACTACACCAACGCCTGGGTCTGGGCGATCCTCCCCATCAGCACCGACCGGTCGACGCTCGCCGGAGAGAACGTCCGTCTCGCGTTGCTCGTCATCGAGGTCCAGGGCAAGCCTGTCCGGGAGCGGGTCGGGGAGTGGACGCTACGCGCCTCGGTGGGTGGGCTGCCGGCACGCTCACTCAAGTTCACTCTGAGCGCCGCCCCTGGCCCTCCTTCGCCGTCGCCGGTCCCCTCACCAGCGCCTTCTCCGTAACCCCCACCCCTCCGAGGCCCGACCCCGGGAGCCCGCCCGGACGCCCGGCCTCCGCCTCCCTGGCACAGCTCCCATCTCCACCGCCGGGTCGCTCTCCGCCCCGTCCGCTCTGAGCGTCTGCTATGGTGGAGAGGCCTCGAGCGATGACGACCCTTACGACGCTGGCACCGGACCTCTTCGTGATCGACGCGGGCTACCAGGGGACGCCCCAGGCCATCGGCGTCTACCTGCTCCTTGGGGAGCGGCCGGCCCTCATCGAGACCGGCCCCACCACCTGCCTGGAACGCGTGCTGGACGGGGTGCGCGCCGCCGGCCTGAGCCCGGAGGCGCTGCGCGCCGCGGCGGTGACCCACATCCACCTCGACCACGCCGGCGCGGCCGGCGTCCTGGCGCGCCGGCTGCCCCACCTGGAGGTGTACGTCCACCCCGTCGGCGCGCCTCACCTGCGCGACCCCTCGCGCCTGCTGGCCAGCGCGCGGCGCCTCTACGGCGAGACCCTCGAGCCGCTCTTCGGCGAGGTGGCGCCGGTGCCGGCCGACCGGGTCCACGTCCTCGAGGACGGGGCGCAGGTGCGGCTCGGCTCCCGGACGATCACCGCGGTCGATACCCCCGGGCACGCCCGCCACCACCTGGCCTACTGGGATCCCCGCAGCGGCGACCTCTTCACCGGGGACGTCGGGGGCGTGGCCATCCCGGGCCTGCGCTACGTGCGCGCCCCTACCCCACCGCCCGACTTCGACCCTCCCGCCTGGCACGCCTCGCTGGCGCGCCTGCGCGCGCTCCGCCCGCGCCGGCTGCTCCTCACCCACTTCGGCGCCCACGACTGGGTCGACAGGCTGCTCGACGAGCTGGACGCGACCATCGACCGGTTCGTCGAACTGGGCCGGGAAGTCCTGGCCTCGGGCGCCGACGCCGAGGTGCTGGCGGAGCGCCTGCGGGCCGAGGCCCGCACCAGGCTGGCCGAGCGCGGAGGAGCGGCGGCGCTGGCGCACCTGGAGATCGTCATGCCCTCGGTGCAGAGCGCGCTCGGGGTGATCCGCTACCTGACGCGCCAGGCCGCGGGCTGACCGCCCCGTGCCGCCTTGGCGCGGGGTCAGACCGCCGCCTTCAGCCGGTCGAGGAAGGCCTGGCGGAACTTGGCCACCTTGGGGGCGATGACCAGGCGGCAGTACGCCTGCTCCGGGTGGCGGCGGTAGTACTGCTGGTGGTAGGGCTCCGCCGGGTAGAAGGCCTCGAAGGGCCGCACCTCCGTGACGATCGGGTCGGGAAAGACACGGGCGGCGGTGAGGGCGGCGATGACCTCCTCGGCCGTGGCCCGCTGCGCCGGCGAGTGGGTGAAGATCACCGAGCGGTACTGTGTCCCCACGTCGGGCCCCTGCCGGTCCGGCGTGGTGGGATCGTGGACGGTGAAGAAGACCTCCAGCAGCTCCCGATAGGAGAGGACGTCGGGGTCGAAGGCGACCTGCACGACCTCAGCGTGCCCGGTCGTCCCGCTGCAGACCTGCTCGTAGGTGGGGTGGGGCATCGTCCCGCCGGCGTACCCCGAGACCACCTGCTCCACCCCGCGGAGCTGCTCGAAGACCGCCTCCAGGCACCAGAAGCACCCGCCGCCGAGCGTGGCCACCTCGCGACGCTCGCTCACCGGTCCGCCTCTTCCGCGGCGCCAGAGGGCTGCCCGGCCGAGTCGGTCTCTGACGGTCCCCCGCCCCCGGCCGAGCCGCCACTCCCCTCTTCCGCAACCGTCATCCGCTTGAAGATCGGCAGGATGCCGAGGTGCTCGATACCCCCCTGGTCGGTGCCCTCGAGCAGGATGGCGGCCCGGGCGATCACCTCCCCGCCGGCCTGCGCCACCAGACGCGCCATCGCCTGGAGCGTCTCGCCCGTGCTGACGATGTCGTCCACCAGCGCCACGCGGCGGCCGCGGATCTTCTCGGCGTCCCGCCCGTCCAGGTAGAGGTCCTGCGGCTCGGCGGCGGTGATGGGCCGGTAGCGGACGCTGAGCGGGGCGAGCATGAAGGGGCGGATGCGCTTCTGGCAGATCACGTAGGGACGCCGGCCCAGGTAGGTGGCGATGGCGTGGGTGAGCGGGATCCCCTTGATCTCCGTGGTGACGAGCAGCTCCGCGGCCTCCAGGCGCGGCGCCAGCGCCTGCGCGGCCCGGTCGATGACCTCGGTGTCGCCCAGGCTGTAGTAGTAGGCGATCCAGGTGTCCGGCGCCACCTGGATGAGCGGCAGGGTCCGGACCGTGCCGACGATCTCCAGGTCGTAGGTGGCCTGGCCGTGGTAGGGCAAGATGTGCGTCACGACGCCGCTCCTTTCCCGCCGCCCGCCCCGCCTTCCTCCAGCAGCCCGAAGGTGGCCAGCAGGCGGCCCAGGCGATGGCGGCCTTCCGCCTCCAGGGGCAGCGCGGGCAGGCGCACCACCGGGCGCTCGATCACCCCGGCGAGCGCCATCGCCTCCTTGACCACGACGAAGAGCGGCGCGTCGAGCTGGTAGAGGGCGGGGAAGTCCAGCCGCTCGCGCGCCAGCGCCGCCGCCGTGGCCAGGTCGCCGGCGCGGAAGGCGTCGTACAGGCGCACCGCCGGCTCGGGGAAGACGTTGGCCATCCCGGGGATGGCGCCGTCCCCGCCCAGGACGAGGGTGTTCAGCAGGTGGTACTCATACCCGCACAGCACGACGAAGTCCGGCCGCACGGGGCGGACGTGGGCCAGCACCTGCTGGATGTGCCCGATGCTGTCGAGGGTTTCCTTGATGCCGGCAATCCCCGGCGCCGCCGCGGCCAGGCGGGCCACCAGGGCCGCCGGGAGGTTGCGGCCGCTGACGGCCGGGAAGTTGTAGATGATCACCGGCACCCTGACAGCGCGTGCCACGGCGGTGTAGTGCGCCTCCACGCTCCGGTCGGGGAGCGTCCAGTAGTAGGGGACGATGACCACGACGGCGTCGGCACCCACCGCCTCGGCGTGGCGCGCGTAGGCGACGACCTCGTCGGTGGCCGTCCCGCCGCAGCCGATGAGGACCGGGACGCGCCCGGCGGTCTGCCGGACCACGAGCTCGGCCACGCGCCGCCGCTCGTCCGGGGTGAGGTGCATCACCTCCCCCGTCGTGCCCAGCGCGAAGAGCCCGTGCACCCCTGCGGCGATCAACCGGTCGACGTGGCGGCCCATCGCCTCCTCGTCCACCCGGCCGTGCGCGTCGAAGAGCGTCACCAGCGGCGGGATGATCCCGTGGATGCGCTGTGCCCTGCTCACCGTCGGCTGCTCCTGCGACCCCGTCACGTCCCGTGCCTGCCGCACCTGTGGCACCGCCGTCTCCTCCCGCTGCCGCCACTGCGCGTCGTCCCCCTCGCCGGTCCGCTCGGGGGGGCCCGTCACCCTTGTGCCGCGCGCCGCCTGGCGCACCGCTCCCAGGTAGTCGGCCACCACCTGGCGCGCCACGGCGGCGTCTTCCGCTGCCACCAGCACGTCTCCCCACACTCCGGTCGCCGTCGCCAGGGCCTGCCCGTAGCCGGGCACCTGGCGCGAGCGCAGCCAGGCTCGGATCCCGGCGCTCCGCAGCGCCTGCTCGACCGCCAGGGCCTCGACTTCGGTGGCGGCCTGGTGGACCCTGACGACGTCCTGAGGCCGGCCCGGCCAGCCTCCCAGACGTCGCCTGCGCGCCGCCTCGGCCCCCTCGCCGCGGACCTCCTTCATCCGCGCTCTCCCGTGGCGGCCCCGGTCGCCCGGGCACGCCGACGGAGGGGCCGGACGCGCAGGGCCAGGGTGTAAGCCTCGCGGTGCGGCAACCCGTGGGAGGCGGCGAGCACCCGGGCGACGTCGCGCCGGGAGAGGCCCTGCGCCAGCAGGGCGGCCGCTTCGGGTTCGGCCGCCTCACGCCGCTTCGCGTCCGGAGCCTGCGCCCGGGTCTCCTCCGACGCCTGGGCCCGGGGCCGTCCCTCCACCACCACCGTCACTTCGCCGCGCACCCGTTCACCCGCCAGGACTGCCGCCAGCTCGTCGGCGCGGCCGCGGCGGACCTCCTCGTGCAGCTTGGTGGCCTCCCGCACGACCGCCACCCGCCGCGGGCCGAGCACGGCCGCCACGTCGGCCAGGGTGCGCGCCACCCGTCCCGGGGCCTCGAAGAACACCAGGGTGGCTGGCAGGTCCGCCACCGCGCGCAGCGCCTCGCGCCGGGCCGCAGCCGAGCGAGGGAGGAAGCCCAGGAAGCAGAAGCGGTCAGTGGGCAATCCGGCCACGGAGAGGGCCGCGGTGACGGCGCTGGGACCGGGGACGGCCACGACGGGAATCCCGGCCTCGGCGGCCTGGCGGACCAGGTGGTAGCCGGGGTCGGAGATGCCCGGCATCCCCGCGTCGCTCACCAGCGCCACGTCCTCCCCGGCCTGGAGCCGCGCCACCAGCGCGGGGGCCTGCACCCGCTCGTTGTGCTCGTGGTAGGCGACGAGCGGGGTGGAGATGCCGTGGCGGGCGAGGAGGCGGCGCGTGTGCCGGGTGTCCTCGCAGGCGATGACGGCCACCTGCGCCAGGACCCGCAGGGCCCGGAGGGTGATGTCCTCCAGGTTCCCGATGGGGGTGCCCACCACGAAGAGGCGCCCGGGTGCAGGGGAGCTCACGGCGGCCATTCTATGGCGCCCGGAGGGCGGCTGCAACGCACCGGTAGGCCCGTCCGGAGACGCCGCCGATCGGCGGCCGCGCGCTCATGCGGTAGTCCTGAGCTGGTCTGCACCCGTTCTGCGCCGGTCCAGGTAGAGCCGTTTCAGCACGAAGATCTGGGCGGCGTGGTAGGAGTCATGGGTGGCGATGTCCACCACCAGGTCGGCCAGCGTGGGCGTCCGCCCCCCGTCCGGTGAGGGACGCGCGAGCAGGTGCTCAGCCCTCACCGTGCGCAGGGCGGTTCGCAGCCGCCGGTGCGCTGCCGCCAGCTCCGCCTTCGCCTCCTCCCAGGCCTCGGCGGTGGGGAAGAGGGTAGGCCAGTTCTGCTGCTCGTCGAAGCGCCAGGGACGCCCCCGGAGGCGCGCCGTGACGGCGTCCTTCCAGTAGCCCATGTGCAGGACCATCTCGGCGATGGTGTGCTGCGCGGGGTGGGGGCGCCAGTGCGCCATCGCTGCGGGGACGTCGGCGATGGCCGCCAGCACCCCTCGCCCCGCCCAGTTCCCCTGACGGTAGGTGCGGTCGACCCGCCGGATTAGCCACGCGACGATGGCGTCGGCCACCGGCTGCGACCGCTGCGCCCGCGCGGCCGTCTGCGGCGCCGGCTGCGGTCCCACCCTGCGGCGCCCGCCTCCGGCACGATCCCGGCGTGGTGCTGGACGAGGATGCTTCACGCGCGTCCGAGCCATGCCCCCCTCCGCGGTGCTGTGACCTGACCGCCGCGTGCCTACGCCGTCGATGCGTCGGCGGCAACCTGGCGGGTGGCCATCCACCACCAGGTGAGCCCCAGCGGTACCAGCGCCAGGAGCGCGGCGGCCAGCGCCATCACCGCAAACCCGGCGGCGGCGAAGAGCGCACCGCTGCCGAGGCTCCCCGCCCCGGAGGCGGCCCCGACCAGCAGGTCGTTGAAGCCCTGGACGCGCCCGCCCTCCCCGTCGGTGAGCTGGTCGGCCAGCAGCGCCGAGCCGCCCACGAAGCAGAAGTTCCACCCCAGTCCGAGGAGGAAGAGGGCCGCCGCCGTAGGGCTGAGCGCAGAGGAGAGCGGGGCGGCGAGACAGGAAAGGAGCAGCGCCGCGGCCCCGCCCGTGATGACCGGCGCGCGGCCCCAGCGGTCGGCGAGGCGCCCGGACACCATCGAGAACGCGTACATCCCGACGACATGCAGGGAGAGCACCAGGGCGATGGCCGGCAGCGGGTGGTGGTGGTCCCGCATGTGCACGGAGGTCATCACCATGACCATGGCCATGATGAGCTGCCCCCCGACCATGGCGACGACCGCCACCCGGACGGCGCGCCCTCTGAGGATTTGCCACAGGCTGCGCCCGTCCCGTGGAATCCGCGTCGCCAGGCCCACGCGGCTGCCCGCCAGCAGACGCGGCTCGGGCCAGATCCCCGCGGCCATAGCCAGGGCCGCCACCCCGTAGAGCCCAGCGGCCGCCCAGAAGGGCGAGGCCAGCTCCGTCGGCCCGACGGCGCCCCGGGTGATAGCCCGCACCACCAGCGGGGCGAGCACCGCCCCCACCGTCCCGCCCAGGACCACGCGGGAGATGGCGCGGCCGCGCTGCTCCGCCGGGTGGATCTCCCCGGCGACGAACCGTCCCAGCGTGATGGCGGCCATGGCTGCGCCCACCAGAGCGAGGCCGACCTGGAACATGAGGAAGCCCGAGACCAGCACCGCCTGCCCGGCCAGCAGCGCCCCGCCCGTGCCGAGGAGGAACCCGGCCACCAGCACCGGCCGTCGGCCCACGCGGTCCATCGCCAGCCCCCAACCGAAGGCGGAGAGGGCCGAGCTGAGCGCGTAGACCATGGCCGGCAGACCCGCCCACCCGGGGCGGCTCAGGGCGGCTCCAATGATGGCGAAGAGGGGGAAGATGGCCAGGATCGCCGCCTGGGCCAGCCCCTGCCCGACGAAGAGCGTCCAGGTGATGCGGGTGACGGCGCCGGCGGCCGGTCTTCCATCCTGTGCGGCGCCGGCCGGGCTGTCGTCTGCGTCCACGACCGGTGCCAGGCTACTCTCCGGGTCCACGACCGACGCCGGGTTGTCGCGGGGGCTCACGACCGGCGCCGTCCGCCCGCGCGGGCGGCGCGTCCGGGGCGGGCCAGCAAGCCGCGCAGCAGGAGGATCGCCGCCGCCTTGTCCAGCGGGGTGTTCAGGTTGCCGCACTTGGGGGACTGCACGCAGGAAGGACACCCGGCCTCGCACGGACACGAGGCGATGGCGTCCAGGGTGGCGGACATCAGCTCGTCGAGCAGCGCGAATCCCTTCTGAGTGATCCCCACGCCCCCCGGGTGGCCGTCGTAGATGAAGATGGCCGGCGCCCCCACCTGCTCGTGGCGCGGGTAGGAGACGCCGCCGATGTCCCAGCGGTCGCACATGGCAAACAGCGGCAGGAGCCCGATGGCGGCGTGCTCCACGGCGTGGATCCCCCCGGCCAGGTCCAGCCCGTGTCGCTCCACCTCCCGCACCAGCTCGGGCGGGATGGTGAACCACAGCGCCGCCGTGGCCAGCACCTGCGGCGGCAGGTCGAGCGGCTCCACGCCCAGCACCGCCTCGGTGAAGAGCTGCTTGCGCACGTACTCGGTGACCTGGGTCGTCACCTCCACGTCCCCGAAGGCGGCGCGGGTGGGCCCCCAGGGCTTCTCCTCGTGCGCGCGGACGATGCGGACGTCGGTGAGCACCCGCGCCTGGGTGTAGTGGTCCGCCGGGCTCGGCTGCACGTAGGCCACCTTCTCCACCAGGTCGAGCTTGCGCACCACGTAGGCCTCGCCCTGGTGCAGGTAGATCGCGCCGGGGTGGACCTGCTCGAAGGCGCGGGCCTCGTCGATCGTCCCGATGACCGCGCGGGCCTGGACGTCCACGATGCGGTAGGGGGTGCCGGCGGCGCGGATCTCCACCTCGGCGGCGGGGTAGCGCCGGGGATTGGCCCAGTACCAGCGGCCGCGACGCTGCACCAGGTCGCCGAACTCGCCGAGCAGGGCCGCCACCGCCAGGGTCCGCTCCCCGAAGAGCTCGGCGTCGGCCGGCTCGAGCGGCGCCTCCGCCGCCGCGCAGCGCAGGTGGTTGGCCAGGATGTAGGGGTTCTCGGGGTCGATGACGGCGTGCTCGGGGGAGCGGGCGAAGAGGTAGTCGGGGTGGCGCATCAGGTACTGGTCGAGGGCGTCGTCCAGGGCGATGAGGATGCCGGCGGAGGGGTCGGTGCCGCGGCCGGCCCGGCCGATGCGCTGCCAGGTGCTGGCAATGGTGCCGGGGAAGCCCACCAGCACGGCGGCGTCGAGGCCGCCCACGTCGATCCCCAGCTCGAGCGCGCTCGTGGAGATCACCCCGACGAGCTCCCCCCGGAACAGCCGCTGCTCGATGCGCCGCCGCTCCTCGGGGAGGTAGCCGGCCCGGTACGGGCTGATGCGCTGACTCAGCGCTGCCGCCTCCTCGGCCAGGCGGGCCCGCGCGTAACGGTAGATGAGCTCGGTGATCTTGCGGGCCTTGGTGAAGACGATGGTCCGCACGCCCGCCTGCACCAGCCGGGTGAAGAGCCAGGTGGCTTCGCTGTACGGGCTGCGGCGCGCCATGGCCGCCCGGTCGAGGAGCGGGGGGTTCCACAGGACCACTTGGCGCGGCCCCTGGGGGGCGCCGCTCTCGGCGATGACGCTGACCGGGACCCCCAGCAGGCGCTCGGCGAACTCCCGGGGGTTGGCGATGGTGGCGGAGGTGCAGATGAACTGCGGGCGGCCCCCGTACAGCGCGCAGACGCGGCGCAGCCGGCGCAGGACGTTGGCCACGTGAGAGCCGAAGACGCCCCGGTAGACGTGCATGTCGTCCAGCACGACGAAGCGCAGCCCGCGCAGGAAGGTCGCCCAGCGGACGTGCTGCGGCAGGATCCCCCGGTGGAGCATGTCGGGGTTGGTCAGGACGATGGTGGCGTGCTCGCGGATGCGCCGCCGGTCCGCCGCCGGCGTGTCGCCGTCGTAGGTGGCCGCGTGCACCTGGGGCAGGCCGAACTCCGCCAGGGCGTCCACCTGGTCCTGGGCCAGCGCCTTGGTGGGGAAGAGGTAGAGGGCGCGGGCGGCCGGGGCCTGCACCAGGTGCTCGAGCACCGGCAGGTTGTAGCACAGGGTCTTCCCGCTGGCGGTGGGCGTGATGACGGCGATGTGCTCGCCGCGGCGCACCGCGTCGACGGCCGCGGCCTGGTGGGTGTAGAGGCGGGTGATGCCCATGGCGGCCAGGCGCGCCCGCAGGGGCTCGGGCAGCGGCGGCTCGAGCGGCGCGTAGCGCGCCCCCCGGGCCGGCAGGGCCCGGCGGTGCACCACCTGCCCCCGGTAGGCGTGGTCCCGCTCCAGGGCGTCGAGGGCGACGGCAAGGTCCGTGGGGGCGGCGGCTCGGGCGGCCACGGCGTCCCCAGTATACCCGGTCCTCGCCTTGACGCTCTCCGGCGCACCCCGTAACGTAGGAGGTGCGGCGGGCAGCGGCTGTCCGCCGTCTTCCGTCCTGCAGGGCTTCGTCTGGTCCTGCCGGGCGTCGGCGCGGAAGTGGCGGAACTGGCAGACGCGCAGGCCTCAGGAGCCTGTGGGCCACAAGCCCGTGGGGGTTCGACTCCCCCCTTCCGCACCACCTGTGCGCGCCGCGTTCCCACCGCTCGCCGCAGGTCTCTTCGGCATTCCCCCAGCCCATCCGGCCACCATGCCAAGACCACGCGAAGACCCAAGTTGATGATGTGTCCTCACGTAGCTAGGAGGAGGCCACATTGCAGAAGCAGGCCACCCGTCGTCCGTGTGCGGGCGCGAGGGAGCGTGACTGACCTGATCGCTGAGCCCGGGTCGGCGGACATCCAGGACTTCCTCTGGTGCTGATCTGGACGGCCCACCTGGTCTGGCAGCGTCGCCTCGAGCCCCTGGCCCTCCCGCTCCCCGGTAGCGGGCCAGACCCGGCGGGAGCGGGCCAGACCCGCCGGGAGGAAAACCGCCCGGTGTCCCGAAGCGGAACCACGCCGAGTTGCCCGGCATCCCAGGCGCTGCCAGACGATGAGCAGCAGGCTCCAACTACCACGAGGGCATGGGGGGAGGGATGAGGTCCATGCGCGAGTTCCGGAGGGGAAGTCGCTGTGCCCGCGTCGTGATCCCGCTGGTCGTCTTCGCCCTGCTGGCCACCTCCGCGCTGTGGGCGCGGGCGACCGCCGGGCCGCAACGCCCCGTCACCCTGGCCATCCTCCACTTCAGCGTCATCAAGGGGACGACCTGGTCCGGGGCGCACGACCGGGCCGCCAAGCGTCTCACCGAGAAGTACCCCAACGTCAAGTACGTCTACCGTGAGGAGGTCGGCCCCGACGCCACCGTCCCCTACGCCCGGGAGCTGATCGACCAGGGGGCCAACATCGTCGTCGGTAACGCGGAGTTCATCGGGCTGCCGCTGGCCACCATCGCCGACCAGTACCCCAACACCTACTTCGCCTCGGTGGTGGCGAGCGACCTCACCCGCAAGCGCAACTTCATCCGCTTCTTCCCCCGCCAGTACCAGGCCCTCTACCTGGAAGGCCTGGTGGCCGGGGCGCTCACCCGCACGGGGAACATCGGCGTCGTCTCGGCCTTCCCCAACATCCAGGTGCTGCGCCGCACCGCCGGCTTCTACCTGGGGGTGCAGGACGCCGCCAAGGCGCTGAACAAGCGGGTGAACGTCTACGTGAAGTACGTCGGCGACTGGTACAAGCCCACCGAGGAGCGGGAAGTGGCCCGCACCCTGGTGAGCCAGTACCGGGTGGACGTCCTCACGCAGCAGACCGACTCCGGCTCGCCCCTGGACGTGGCCCAGGAGCGGAGGATCTGGTTCGTGGGCAAGGACATGGACGTCGTGGGCTTCTACGGCTGGTCCAGCACCGACACCGTGGCCATCTCCTTCGACACGCGCTGGGAGGTCCTCTACGACCGCATGATCCGCCAGTACATGGCGGGCAACCAGACCCCCACCACCCTGCTCTACCTGGGGATGAAGGACACGATGACGCTGGCCGACGGCACGGTCGAGTCGGCCGTGGACATCATGAACAACAAGAAGGTCGGGGTGGACGCGATCAGCCCCAAGGCGCGGCCGCTCATCCCGGCGGCCATCCTGCGCCTGGTGGCGCAGCGCCGTCAGCAGATGATGCGGGGCCAGTGGGACCCGTTCTTCGAGCACGCCTTCCGCAGCAACGGGACGGGGCTGGCGCTGCGCGGGACGCCCATCCCGGCCAAGGGGACGCTGGTCAAGCCGGCGCGGCAGATGCCCACCGACGAGTGGCTCCTGTCGAAGTTCAACTTCGACCTCGAGGGGATGACCATCCTCAAGTAGCGGCGTGACCACGTCCGTCGAGCCGGCCGGCGACGGCGCGCCCTTCCTGGCGGCACGCGGGATCACCAAGCGCTTCCCCGGCGTGCTCGCCCTGGACCGCGTGGACCTGGAGGTGGACGCCGGCCGGGTCCACGCGGTCCTCGGGCAGAACGGCGCCGGCAAGACCACCCTCATGAACGTCCTCTTCGGGCTGGTGCAGCCCGATGAGGGCGCCGTCTACCTGCGGGGTCGTCGGGTGCACATCCGCTCCCCGCACGACGCCCTGGCCCTGGGGATCGGCATGGTCCACCAGACCCGCCGCCTCGTGGCCGCCCACACCGTGCTGGAGAACCTGCTCCTCGGGCACCCGCAGGCCCGCGGCCTCCTCAACCCGCGCCACGCCCGCCGCGAGGTGGAGGCGCTGTGCGCCCGCTACGGGATCGCCCTCGACCTGGGGGCGCGCGTGTGGCAGCTCTCCGAGGGCGAGAAGCAGTGGGTGGAGATCCTCAAGGCCCTCTACCTGGGCGCGCGCATCCTCATCCTGGACGAGCCCACCTCGGTGCTCACCCCGCCCGAGGTGGAGCGCCTGCTGGCCGGCCTGCGCACCCTCGTGCGCGACCAGGGCGTCACCGTCCTCCTGGTCACCCACAAGCTCCCCGTCGTCATGGCACTCAGCGACACCGTGACGGTGCTGCGGGCGGGCCGGGTCGTGGCCCGCCTCCCCACCCGCGAGGCCACCGAGGAGCGCCTGGTGGCGCACATGATCGGCCGCGACATCGCCCCGCCGCACCTCACCGACGCCGCTGCGGGGGAGCGGCCGGCGCTGCTGCGCGTGGAGGACCTGGCCGCCTACAACGACAAAGGGGTGCTGGCCCTGCGCGGCGTCTCCTTCGCGTTGCGGGCGGGCGAGATCCTGGGGATCGCCGGCGTCACGGGCAACGGCCAGGAGGAGCTCGTCCAGGTGCTGGCCGGCCTGCGCCCGCCGGCCGGCGGGCGCGTCCTGCTCGACGGTGCGGACGCCACGTGGTGGCCGCCGCTGGAGCGGTGGCGGCGGGGGATCGGCTACATCCCGGCGGAGCGCGTCGAGGTGGCCTCCATCGCTCCCTTCACGCTGGTCGAGAATACGGCGCTCACCTTCCACTTCGACCCCGCCTACACGCCGCGGGCCCTCCTCGACTACCCGGGCCTGGAGCGCCTCACCCGGGAGATCCTGACCAGCTACGCGGTGCGGGCGCCCCACCCGCACGTCCCGGCGCAGCACCTCTCCGGCGGCAACCTGCAGAAGCTCATCCTGGGGCGGGTGCTGGCGCGGCGTCCGCGCGTGCTGCTCGCCCACCTGCCCACGCAGGGGCTGGACGTGGAAGCGGCCGCCTTCGTGCGCGGCCGCCTCCTGGAGGCGCGGGCCGCCGGTGCGGGGGTGCTGCTGGTCTCGGAGGACCTGGACGAGATCCTCTCCCTGAGCGACCGGGTGGCGCCGATCTACGAGGGCCGCCTCGTGACCGTCCTGCCGCGGGCGGAGGCCCACCCCGAGACGGTCGGCGCGATGATGGCGGGGTGGCGGCGGGAGGCCGCCGCACACGCGTGAGGGTTGGATCCTACCTCCTGACCGTGGAGCCGCGGCGGGCCTCCTCGCCCCTGCACGGCGTGGTGACCGCCGTCGCCGCCATCGTCGTGGCGCTGGTGCTGAGCAGCGTCCTCTTCCTGCCGGCCGAGGGCGGTCCCCTCCACGCCTACCGGGTGGTCTTCGCCTACGCCTTCGCCGACCGGTACGGCTTCCTGGCCACGGTCCACCGGGCCATCTACCTGCTGCTGTGCACCTTCGCCTTCCTCGTCCCCTTCCGCGCGGGCCTGTGGAACATCGGCCTCCCCAGCCAGGTGTACGCGGGGGGGCTCGCTGCCTTCGCCGTCCCGGCCCTGCTGGGTGGTCCGGACCTGACGACCCCGCCCGTGGCCCCCGGCCTCCTCGTCGGGCTGATGGTCGTCGCCGGCGTGGCGGGCGGAGCGGTCCTGGCCGCCGTGGCCGGGCTCCTGCGCGCCCGGCTGAACGTGAACGAGATCCTGGTCACCATGATGCTGAACTCGGTCTTCTTCTGGCTCGTGGCCTACATGATCAAAGAGGGCGGCCCCTTCATGAGCGCCACGGGCGAGGGGGAGGGGTTCGGCCTGCCCGCCTTCCTCCACGCGCCGCTGTGGGCCGGCATCCCCTTCACCGCGCTGCTGGCCGTGGGGGCGGCGGCGCTGCTGGACTGGCTCTTCGCCCGGACGGCGCTCGGCTACCGCATCCGCGCCTTCGGGCTCAACCCGCAGGCTGCCCGCTACGGCGGGATCGACCCGCTGACGCTCCCGCTGCTGGTCTTCGTGGTGGGCGGCGCTTTCGGCGGCCTGGCCGGGTACCACTACTTCGCCGCCGTCCCCGGCGTCTACAAGATCCCCGGCAACTACGGCTACTACGGCGACCTGGCCTTCTACGGCATCATCTGCGCGCTGATCGCCCGGGGCAGCGGCGTGGGGGCCGTCCCTGTGGCGCTGCTCTTCGCGGGGCTGTCGCTGGGCGCGCGCCTGGCCCAGGGGCAGCTCCACCTGCCCTTCGGCGTCGACTACGCGCTGCTGGGGCTGCTCATGATGACCTTCGTGGCCTCGCACGTGCTCTACCAATGCCAGCCGGTGTGGCGCCCGGCCGCCGCACCCGCCGTCCCGCCGGTCTCGGCCGACGCCGCGGAGGGGTGAGCGCCGTGCTGGAGCTGCTGGCGCGCAGCCTGGAGGCCTCGACCATCTTCCTCTTCGCGGCGCTGGGGGAGCTGGTGGACCAGCGCGCGGGGGTGCTCAACGTCGGCCTGGAGGGGCTGATGCTCTCCGGCGGCACCCTGGCCTTCATCGCCACCCAGCTCACGCGCGACTACCTGCTCGGGTTCCTGGCGGCCCTGGCCGTGGGCGCGCTGCTCGGCGCCGCGCACGGGTTCTTCGCCATCACCCTGCGCGGGGACCAGGTGGTGAGCGGCATGGGGCTGTGGATCCTCAGCTTCGGCCTCACCACCTACATCGGCAACCCCTACACCGGGCCGCTGGGGCTGGAGCGCATCGGCACGTGGCTCGGCCTCTCGCCCTTCGTCTACCTGGCCGTGGCGCTCGTGGGGGCGACCTGGTTCCTGCTCTTCCGCACCGGGGTGGGGCTGGCCATCCGGTCGGCGGGGGAACACCCGGGGGCGGCGCAGGCGTCCGGGATCAACGTGGGGGCGGTCCGCTACCTGTGTGTCACGTTCGGAGGGATGCTGGCGGGCCTGGCGGGGGCGGTCTACAGCCTCTCCTACAACCCGGTGTGGAACTACAACTTCCTGATGGGCTGGGGGTTCGTAAGCCTGGCGCTGGTCTTCTTCTCGATGTGGAACCCGTGGGTGCTGCTGATGGGGGCCACGCTCTTCGCCGCCATGTGGCAGCTCTCCCTCAACCCCGAGCTGGTGCTGCCGGGGATCCTGTCGCGCTACATCTGGCGGGCGCTGCCCTTTGCCATCACCATCGTCATCCTGGCCGTCATCTCCGCGCCCTGGTTCCGCACGCGCTGGGGACTGGCCAAGCCGGAGGCCCTGGGGCGGCCTTACATCTCGTAAAGGTCAACACGTGCAAGCCGATTCGCTTGGCAAATGTGATTAGACTCTCTCTTCTGGTATCCTGATAACCCACTCAATCGAAGGCCGCCCTACAGAGGAGTGGATGCGCACATGGGGGCAGGACCCTCTACGGGTCGGACAGCCCCCTGGGGAGCCATCACCGTAATGGTCAAGAGCGTGGCAATTAAGTCCGCGAAGGGTCTAAGCGCACCGGGACCCCCCGCCATGAAGTCCCGGCTTAGGTCACGTATCCATATCTAAACTAAGACATTCTAAACCAAGACATCCGCGTCCAGATGGGGATCCCATGTCTCATGACTCGGCGCGAAGGTCTCAGAAGCCCCTCGCCTACCCCCTGCTACCCAGCCCCGACGACGTGGTGCGGCGCCTGCGCGAGCGCCACGGACCGGCCATGCGGTTTGCCCTGGCCCTGGTGGAACATGCGGGCCGCCTCGTGCTGGTGCGGCTGCGCGATGACCAGCTGGTGGACCGATGGCTCCCCCCCGGCGGGGCGGTCGAGCCCGGCGAGACGCCGGAGGAGGCGGTACGCCGCGAAGTGCGGGAGGAGACCGGGCTGGAGCTGGCCTGGGCACAGCCCCTGGGCGTGATCCAGACAGGGCGCGTGGCCCCGCAGGCGGGCGTGGTCGAGTCCACCACCACGGTCTTTGCCGCCCTCGCCGCAGGCGGCGAGCTGCGCCCCGAGGATGCCGGCGAAATCGCCGAGGTCCGCCTGGCGCCGCCTGCCGACGTCGAAGCCTTCATCGCCGCGGGCCGCTTCGGGGACGCCCACCCCTACCTGCGCGCGGGGACGATCGCCTGCTACTGGCGGTGGCGCGGGGGCGCCGGCGGTCGGTGACGCGGTCCGGGGAACCGGAGCCGGAGCACGGCCGGCCAGCGGCGGGAGCTCCGAAAGGCGCAGGAGCTGCGAAATGTCCCGATCTGGCCGGATTGCAGTCTAATCTCGGGAGGTCGTGGGCACGTCTCTAGTGTCTGTCCGAACACGTTCCGGGCCATTCTGGAGGCTCATGGCCGTACCGAAGACGCCCTACCACACCATCAACGACTGGGCCGAGCAGATCGCCCTCGCCCTCCTCGACCGCCAAGCCTGGTTCCGCCGCGGGGTCCCGGGGGATGCGCTGGGCGCCCTCACCGGCCTCAACGAGCTGCAGGTGCGGCGGGGGTGCTGGCACGGACGGTTGCACGGGCTCTTCCAGTACGAGGCCGGGAGCGGGACGTACTGCCTCACGCCGCTGGGCGTGGCCCTGGCCCGACGCCTGAAGGCGATGCGGGCAGCGGAGACTGACCCATTTCGGCAGGTCGGAGAGGTCGACGCGCTTCAGCCGTCGGACTCGATCGGGGTGGTCTCCCCCGCGGTGTCCGACCCCTCCCCCTCGGCCTCCTGACCTTCCGCCCCACGCAGCACCGCCTCCACGAACTGCCGCTCGGGCAGGGCCCCCACGATCTCGTAGGCGTCGTTCACCACCGTCTTCGGCACGGCATAGACGTTGTACCGCTGCGCCAGGTCCGGGAACTCGGAGACCTCCACGACGTCCGTGCGCACGCGCGGGGAGGCGATGGCCAGGTGCGCGGCCAGCCTGGCCGCGCGGGGACAGTGTGGTCAGGTGGGGGTGACGAAGACCTGCAGGTGCACGTCGCGGCCGAGCCCCTCCAGCCGCGCCACCGTCTCAGGGGCTAGGTCGGGGCGGCCGCGGGAGACGCCGATGACCATCTCCAGCAGCGTCACCAGCTCGTACCCGCCGGGCAGCCCCACGTAGCGCAGCCCCAGGTCCTGGGGCGGGCCGCCGTCGGTCTCCCGCAGGAAGACCAGCGTCGGCGCGTAGGCCACCCCGTAGCGGGCGGCCAGGTCGCCCTGGGAGACCAGGCTGGCCTCCTCGACCCGGAGCCGGTCCGAGAGCGCGGCCACCTCGTGCACCAGGCGGCGGGTGTACTCGGGGATCTCCGAGTCCTGCCCGGCGAGGGCGAGCCCGCCCAGGGTGGGCAGGAAGAGCAGCAGGCGCACCGGCGCCTCCAGGTCGGCGGCGAAGCGTCGGCGGATCACCTCGGCGTCCCGGTCGGTCAGGAAGGGCATGCTATGCTCCTCGATGGGGCGATGATCATCCTCGTACTGTGATGGACGACCCACTGGTCCGCGACACCCTGGTCCTCCGCCATCTGAGAGGATACCCCGACGAGCTGCGCCACTACAGCAACCTGATCAAGCAGGCCCACCCGCGGGGCATCTCGGCGATCGACTTCCTCCTCAGGCGGCCGTCCGCCGGCGATTCGTTCGTCGCCGCCGTGGCGCGCCTGGTGGCTGCGGGCGAGGAGGTCGTGAGCCCGGTCGAGGTGGCGGAGCGGCTCGGCCTCCACCCCCGCACCTTCTTGGAAACGGTGGCGGCGCACCCCGCATTCCCCGCCCCGCTCTTCGCCAACGGCGACCGGCGGCTGTGGCGCGCCGCCGAGGTGGAGAGCTTCCTGCAGGCGCACCCCGAGGCCGTCGCTTCACCTTCAGAGGGACGCGTCGCTTCGCCTCCGAAGGGGCGCGAGGGCCCCGGGCCGGGCGACTAGTGGGCAAGCTGCGGCTTTCCGTCGTCTGCAAGGCCTGCGGCCGCACCTACTTCACCGGCCGGCGCATGGACCGCCGGTCCTTCGAGCAGGGGACGCTGGCGGCCAACTACCACACCTGCCCGCACTGTGGGGTGCGGGCCACCTACCGGAAGAGCGAGTACCTGGTGGAAGAGGAGGGTCCGGCGGCCCCGGCCCGGTGAGGAGGGGGCTCCGGCGGCCCCCGCCCCTTGAGGAGGAGCATCAGGCGGCGCGGGCAAGCGACCGCCGCGGGTCGGCCCGCCGGATCGCAACGCGCGAGCTACTGCCGCCCGCCGCCGCCCTGCTCGACCAGCCGACGGACCTCCTCCAGCAGGCGCAGCGTCTCCGCCTCGAACCGCTCCTGGATCAGCACGAAGCGCGCCTGCTGCTCCACCGTGAGCGCCGCACGGATCTCCCGCAGCACCCGCTCCCGCCGGGTCTCGATCTCCCGGCGCAGCGCGTCCAGCTCGGCCACCTTGGCCCGGATGGCCGCCTCGTCGCGCGGCCGCTGCCGCAGCAGCGCCCGCAGCTCCTCGCGCAGGATCAGCGCCTGTCGGCCCAGCTGGAGGCGGATCTCCTTGAGGGTCTTGATGCGCGGGAAGATGCGGGCGATTTGCGCCTCCGTCAGGTCCAGCTCGTCGACCAGCCGCCAGATGAGCAGGGCCTCGATGATGCGCTCGGCGCGCGGGTTGGGGGTGGGCGGCTGGCTCAGCGCCGGCAGTGGGACCAGCAGCAGCGCCACCGCCAGCGCGAAGGCGGCCCGCCTGAGCGTGGTCACGGGGCTGCGGGCGGCAGGTCGTCGAAGAGGGGCTCCTGTTCGACGGCTCCCATGCCGGCCCGCCAGAGCTCGACGGCGTGACTGAGGGCCGGCAGGACGCCGCGCACCTCCGGCGTGACGTAGGCGGCGAGCCGACCCGGCGGAGAGGTGGTCTCGGGCGGGGCGGAGCGCTGCTGCCCGAGCGCCAGGGTGAGCACGGCGACGAGCGCCGCCGTGGCAGCGGCCGTGCCCAGGGCGCGCGGCGGCCGCGCGAACCACCGGCGCAGCCGTACCCCCAGCGGGAGGGGCTCGGCTCGCAGCCGTCCCTCCAGACCGGCCATGAAGTCGCCCCAGAAGCCTTCGGGTGCCACGGGCTCGGGCACCGCCTGGAGGAGGGCCACGCCCTCCTCCAGCTCCGCAGCCTCGGCCCGACAGCGTTCGCACCCGGCCAGGTGCGCGAGCAGCGCCCGGCGCCGGTCCGGGTCCAGCCGGCCGGTCACGCCCTCCAGCAGGAGCTCCCGCGCCCTACGGCACCTCATCGCCCACCCGGGCCCCCGCCCCCAGGCCTGCCGTCAGCGTCGCCACCGTCTCCTCTCCCAGCACCGCTCCGAGCTGGCGGCGCAGCTTGCGCAGCGCCGCAAACATCGTCGCCTTGACCGTCCCCTCCGCGCACCCCATGACGCGCGCGATCTCGGCGTAGGGGAGGTCCTGGTAGACCCGCAGCACCACCATGGCCCGCTGCCTGGGCGGCAGGGCGGCCACCGCGGCACGTACCGCCTGCCGCAGGGTGCGGGCCTCGGCGCAGGCCTCCGGGGCGTCTTCGGGCGGGGCTTCGGCGGTGACCTCCTCGAGGTCCACCCAGGTCTGGCGCCGGCGCTGCTGGTGGAGGTCGAGGCAGAGGTTCACGGTGATCCGGTAGAGCCAGGTGCGCAGGTGCGCCCGCCCGTCGAAGCGCGGCAGCGCCCGGTAGGCGCGGATGAAGACTTCCTGGGTGATGTCGGCGCTGTCCTCGTGACTGCCCACCAGCCGCCGTGCCGTCCGGTAGACCGCCTCCCGGTACTTGATGACGAGGGCGGCAAACGCGCTCTCCTCGCCTCGCCGGAAGGCCTCGACCAGCCCGGCGTCCTCTTCCGTCAGCCCCTCACCCCGCCCGAATGGCAGCCCCGCACCCCGCCCGGCCGCCGACCGCTCCTGCTCCTCCACGCCCGCCTCCCGCCGCGGCGGTTCGGGGTCCGCCGTTCTCCCCCCTTCAAGAGACGTAGCCAGGCGCTCCACGGTTTAGTCCGGCCCCTCCAGCCCGGCCAGCGGGCCCTGGGCGAAGACGATCTCCCCTCCCACGGCCGTAGCCAGCACCCGGGTCTGCCGCAGCTCTTCCGGCGGGACGCTCAGCACGTCGCGGTCGGTGAGGATGAAGTCGGCCACACATCCCGGGGCCAGGCGCCCCGCCCACTGCTCGGCCCCCGCGGCCACGGCGGCGCCCACCGTGTAGGCGCGCAGCGCCTCCAGCGGCGTGATGGCCTCCTCGGGGTACCAGGGCGCCTCGCCGGGGCGCCGCCGCGCTACCGCCGCGTAGAGCCCTTCCCAGGGGTCGGGCGTCTCCACCGGTGCGTCCGAGCCGAAGGCCACCACGGTCCCGGCGTCGAGCAGCGACCGCCAGGCGTAGGCCCAACGGCAGCGCCGCCCCCAGTAGCGGTCGGCGACCTCCCGGTCGGCGAGGGCGTGGATGGGCTGCATGGACGCGATGACCCCCAGGGCGGCCAGGCGCGGCAGGTCGTCGGGGTGGAGGAGCTGGACGTGCTCGATGCGGCTGCGCACGCCCCGGGCCTGCGCCAGGTCGCGCACCGCCGCGACAGCGTCCAGGACGTCGCGGTTGGCACGGTCGCCGATGGCGTGCACCACCGGCCACCACCCGCCCTCGACCGCGCGCGCGACCAGTGCCCGCAACGCTTCCCGGTCGTGGACGGCGATGCCGGTGTTGTTCGGCTGGCCGTCGAAGGGCTCGAGCATGCTGGCCGTCTGGGAGCCCAGGGTCCCGTCGGCGAAGATCTTCACCCCGCCCACCCGCAGCCACGCGTCGCCGGTGCCGGTGCGCAGCCCGAGCGCCAGCGCGGCCTCGAGCCGGTCCACCGGCACCGTCATCCAGACGCGCAACCGCAGGCGCCCGGCTGCGTGCACCTCCTGCAGGACGGTGAACGCCTCGGGGCCCTCCATGTCGTGCACGGCGGCGATCCCGAGGCGGTGAAGGGCGCGCACCGCGTCGGCGACCGCCGCCTGCGCCATGGCCGGGTCGGGGCGCTCGATCAGGGGCGCGACGAGCGCCTTCGCCTCTTCCTTCAGCAGGCCGGTGGGCCGGCCGGCACCGTCGCGCACGATCTCCCCGCCGGGCGGATCGGGCGTGCGGGCGTCGATGCCGGCGGCGGCCAGGGCGGCGGAGTTCACCCACAGGAGGTGGCCGTCCTTGCTGGTGAGGGCGACGGGATGGCCGTCGCTCACCGGGTCGAGGTCGTCGCGCGTGGGCCAGCGCCCTTCCGCCCAGCGGTTGCGGTCCCAGCCGCGTCCCAGGACCCACACCCCCGGGGGCGTCTGGCGGACCGCGGCGGCGACGGCGGCCACCGCGTCGGCCAGGGAGCGGCACTCGCGCAGGTCGAGGCGCCGCAGGCTCAGCCCGTAGGCCAGCAGGTGGATGTGGCTGTCGCTGAGCGCCGGTAGCGCCCACCACCCCCCGCAGTCCACCCGGCGGTGGTGGGGGAAGGCCTCCCGCAGCGTCGCGTCGTCCCCGACCGCCAGCACGCGCCCGTGCGCCACCGCCAGGGCGGTCGCCTGCGGCAGCGCGGGATCGAGCGTGCGGGCGCGCAGGCCGGTGAAAAGCGTGACGGGCGCCGGCCCGCCCCTCACAGCCCCGCCTCGCGCAGCGTGCGCATGAGCGTCCCCATGGCGATGGCCGCCAGCGCCCCCTCCCGCCCGCGGTTCACCTCGTCGCCGGCGCGCGCCGCCGCCTGGGCGGGGTCGTAGACGGCCAGCACCTGGTTGATCACCGGCACCCCGGTCTCGTCCGCGGCCCGGGCCAGGCCGTGGGCCGCCTCCCGGGCCACGTGCTCGAAGTGCGCCGTCTCCCCGCGGATGACGCACCCCAGCGCCAGCACGGCGTCGTAGCCGCCGGAGGCGGCCAGGCGCCGCGCCACGAGCGGCAATTCCAGGGCACCCGGGACCCAGGCCACGTCCCACGCCGCGCCGCGCTCGCGCAGCGTCGCCTCCGCGGCGGCCAATAGCCGTTCGGTGATGCCCAGGTTGTAGCGGCTCACCACGATGGCGATGCGCAGCCCGCGCCCGTCCTCGCTCCCCTGCCAGACCGCGCCCATGGACGCTCAGTCGATGGAGAGGAGGTGGCCAAGCTTGTGGCGCTTCGTCTGCAGGTAGCGGTAGTTCTCGCGGTTGGGCGGCATCTCCAGGGGGACCCGGTCCACCACGGTGAGGCCGTACCCCTCCAGCCCGGCGCGCTTGCGCGGGTTGTTGGTGATCAGGCGCAGCTGCCGCACGCCCAGGTCGGCCAGGATCTGCGCGCCCACCCCGTAGTCGCGCGGGTCGGGCGGGAAGCCGAGCAGCAGGTTGGCCTCCACCGTGTCCTTGCCGTCGTCCTGCAGGGCGTAGGCCTTGATCTTGTTGGTCAGCCCGATCCCCCGCCCTTCCTGACGGATGTAGACGACCACCCCGCGCCCTTCGCGTGCGATCATCGCCAGCGCCGCCTGCAGCTGCTCCCCGCAGTCGCAGCGCAGCGACCCGAAGACGTCCCCGGTCAGGCACTCCGAGTGCATACGCACCAGCACCGGCGTCCCGTCGGCCACCTCCCCGCGCACCAGGGCCAGGTGGCTGCTCCCGTCCAGCGTGTTCTCGTAGACGACGGCGCGGAACTCCCCGTGGCGGGTGGGCAGGCGCGTCTCGCCCTCGCGGCGGACGAAGGGCTCGCGGGCCTTCCGGTAGCGGATGAGGTCGGCGATGGTGACGATGCGCAGGTCGTGCTCCGCGGCGAAGAGGGCGAGCTGCGGCAGCCGCGCCATCGTCCCGTCGTCGGCCAGGATCTCGCAGAGCACGCCCACCGGCTGGAACCCGGCCAGGCGGGCCAGGTCCACGGCGGCCTCGGTGTGGCCGCTGCGGCGCAACACGCCCCCCTCCATGGCCATGAGCGGGAAGATGTGGCCGGGCCGGGCGAAGTCCTCCGGCCGCGACGACGGGTCGGCCAGCGCCCGGATGGTGGCGGCACGGTCGAAGGCCGACGTCCCCGTGGTGGTCCCGTGGCGCACGTCCACGGTGATGGTGAAGGCGGTCCCGTGCAGGGAGGTGTTGCGGTCCACCATGAGCGGCAGGTCGAGCTGGCGCAGCCGCTCGGCCGGCATGGGGACGCAGATGAGCCCGCGGCCGAAGCGCGTCATGAAGTTCACGGCCTCGGGCGTGACCGCCTCGGCGGCCATCACCAGGTCGCCCTCGTTCTCCCGGTCCTCGTCGTCCACGACGATGACCATGCGCCCGCGGCGGATCTCCTCGATGGCCTCCTCGGCCGAGGCGAAGACCCCTGCGCGCTGCGTCTCGGGCTGGCTCATCGCCCCTCACCGTCCTCCGGCCGGAGCAGCCGCTCGACGTACCTGGCCACGACGTCCACCTCCACGTTCACGAGATCGCCCACCGCCTTCGTCCCCAGCGTGGTGGCGGCGAGCGTGTGCGGCACCAGCGCCACCCCGATCCGCCCCCCGTCGCGCACCGCCGCGACCGTGAGGCTGACCCCGTCCAGGGCGATCGCCCCGCGCTCCACCACGTAGCGCTCGAGCCCCGCGGGCAGCGCCACCTCGAGCCACCGTCCTCCACCCTCGCCGGCCACGGCGGTGACGGTGCCGACGCCGTCGACATGCCCCTGCACGAGGTGGCCGCCGAGCCGCCCGCCCACCGGGACGGGGCGCTCCAGGTTCACCCGGTCGCCGGGACCTCGGACGCCCAGCGTGGTGCGGCGCAGCGTCTCGGGGACCAGGTCGAACTCGGCCACGAGCCCGTCGCCGTCATCTCCGCCCGAGAGCGCGGCCACGGTCAGGCAGACGCCGTCCACGGCCAGGCTCTCCCCCACCTGCACCGGCCCGAGGTCACGGGGCACGCGCAGCCGCAACCGCCGCCCGTCCGGCCGCGCCTCCACCGCCAGGACGTCGCCTGTGCCCTCCACGAGCCCGGTGAACACCGTCAACGCATCCGGTGCAGGTCGGCCGTCCTCCGGCCGACCACCGACTCCGGCGCCTGGGGCAGGTACCCCTCGATCAGGACGTCTTCCCCCAGCCGCCTGACGGTCACCTCGCGCAGCCGCAGCAACGCGCGCCCGGCGAGCGGTGCGGGGCCGCCGGCGGGGGCGGGGGCGTCGCGGGCGCCCACCAGCCCCGGCGCCACCACGACCGCCACGCGGTCGGCCATGCCCTCGGCCAGGACGGCCCCCTGCACCGTACTCCCGCCCTCCACCATGACGCTGAGCATCCCCCGCGCCGCGCACCAGGCCAGCACGGCGCGGATGGCCGGGCGCCGTCCCGGCAGGATCACGACCTCGGCCCCCGCCGCCCGCAGCGCCGCGGCGCGCTCCGCAGGCGCGTCCTCCCCGGCGAAGACGATCGTCGGCGCCGGCGAGGGCTGGCGCAGCATGCGCGCGTCGAGAGGCATGCGCAGCCGGGAGTCCAGGACCAGCCGCGCAGGGTCGCGGCCGCCCGGGATGCGGCAGGTAAGCAGCGGGTCGTCGGCGAGCACGGTGTTGATCCCCACCATCACGGCGTCGTGGACGTTGCGGAGCTCGTGGGCGTAGCGCAACGAGCGGGCGCCGCTGATGGGCGTGGGGGCGTCGGGGCGCGCGGAGAGGCGGCCGTCCAGGCTCATCGCCCACTTCAGCGTGACGAAGGGCAGCCCGGCGCGGCGGTGCTTCAGGTACGCCTCGTTGAGGCGGGCCGCTTCGGCTTCCAGGACGCCCTCGGTGACCTCGAGCCCGGCCGCCCGCAACGCCGCCACCCCTCTGCCGTCGACGTGGGGGTCGGGGTCACGGCCGAGCGCCACGACCACGCGGGCGATGCCGGCCTCCAGGATGGCGCGCGTGCAGGGACCGGTGCGCCCCTGGTGGGGACAGGGCTCGAGCGTGACGTAGAGGGTCGCGCCGCGGGCGCGCGGGCCGGCGTCGCGCAGGGCCTCGACCTCGGCGTGGGGCTCGCCCGCCCGGCGGTGGTAGCCGCACCCGACGATCTGCCCGTCGCGCACGACCACCGCTCCCACGGCCGGGTTGGGGCTGGTACGCCCCAGCCCCTTGCGAGCCCAGGCCAGGGCCTCGCGCATGTACCGCTCGTCGTCGCCCGGCTCGGTCCCGGCCCGCGGTCCGTCCACGCCGCCTGGCACCTCCCTGCCCCCCGGGCGGCTGGAACGTCTCCGCCCGGAGCGATGACCTCCGGGCGGAGATAGCCGGGTGCCTCTGCCGCCGGGAGCGACAGAGGGATCCGGCGACCTTCTCCCATCCGGACTGTACCGTCGGCCCCGGAATCTCACCGGGTCTGCGGCGCGGCACCTGCCTGCCGCGCCGCTCGCGGGCTTTACCGCCGGTCGGGAATTGCCCGCTACGGGCTCACCCTGCCCCGAAGGTCGTCGCTAGTCGCTATAGGAACCGACAACTATAATAGCAGACCGGCGAAGCACCGGCACGAAGAGGATCCTGCCGGGCCTTGCGGCGGCTGACCGGGGGGCGAGGAAACTGCCCGGGCGCACCGGCCGCCACGGAGGCGATGCCGTGCTGCACGCGAAGCGAGCCGGCCGTATGCTTCACATCCGCTCGAGGGCTTCAGTGTAGAAGCGCGCCAGCTCACCCATCTCCTCCGGGGTCTTCTTGCGGAAAGCCGCATAGCCCAGGTACCACGGGAACAGGATATGGCACCAT
>JAVHLY010000028.1 GCA_031081585.1 Armatimonadota bacterium | reverse complement strand
GTCCCGCAGCGCCTCGGCGCTGAAGCCGCCGAAGACCACGGTGTGCGCGGCGCCGATGCGCGCGCAGGCCAGCATGGCGATGGGCAGCTCGGGCACCATCGGCAGGTAGATGGCCACGCGGTCGCCGCGGCGCACGCCCAGGCGCTGGAGCGCGTGGGCGAAGCGGCTCACCTCGCGCAGCAGGTCGCCGTAGGTGAGGACGCGCTCGTCGCCGGGTTCCCCCTCCCAGACGATGGCCGCCTTGGTGCGCCGCCCGCCCGTGATGTGGCGGTCGAGGCAGTTGTAGGCCAGGTTGGTGCGCCCGCCGACGAACCAGCGGGCGTAGGGGGGCTCCCACTCCAGCACCCGCTCCCAGGGGCGGAACCAGTGCAGCTCCCGGGCCACCTCGGCCCAGAAGCCCTCCGGGTCGGCCTCGGCACGGGCGTAGACCGCGGGGTCCTGGACGTTGGCCTGGCGGCGGAAGGCCTCGGGGGGCGGGATACGGCGCTCTTCCAGCAGGAGCGCCTCGATGGTGCGGTCGGCCACAGGCATCCCTCCCGGACAGGGACTCAGGGTTACTGGGACAAGTTGGCCGTCGGGGCCGGCGGGGCCTGCTGGCACGCTCGCTACGCGCCGAGGTAGGCCCGCCGGACCCGGTCGTCCCGGGCCAGGGCCTCGGCCAGCCCCTCGGCGACGACGCGCCCATTCTCCAGCACGTAGGCCCGGTGCGCCAGTCGGAGGGCCACCTGGACGTTCTGCTCCACCAGCAGCACCGTCGCCCCGGCCTCGTTCAGGGCCCGGACCGCCCGTACCACCTCCACGACCATCGCCGGCGCCAGCCCCATGGTGGGCTCGTCCAGCAGGATGAGCGTCGGTCGGGCCATCAGGGCACGGGCAATGGCCACCATCTGCTGCTCCCCACCGGAGAGACTGCCGGCCAGCTGATGCTGGCGGTCTCTCAGCACGGGGAAGAGCGCGAAGACCCGGTCCAGGTCCTCCCGCAGGTCCCCCGCACGGACGTAGGCACCGAGCGCCAGATTCTCCAGGACGCTCATCTCCGGAAAGAGCTTGCGTCCCTCCGGACAGTGGGCGATGCCGAGGCGGACGATGGCGGTGGGATCGAGCCGGGTGAGGTCGCGCCCGCGGAAGGCGACGCGGCCGGCTGCCGGGCGGACCAGCCCGGAGATGGCCCGCAGTGTCGTGGACTTGCCCGCCCCGTTCCCTCCAAGGAGGGCCACCACCTCTCCCGGCAGGACCCGCAGCGTGAGCCCCTGCAGCGCCCGCACACGCCCGTAGTAGACGGTGACCTCGTGCAGGTCCAGGAGGGCGGCGGCCCCGGGACCCTGGAAGGGTTCAGCAGGTGCCGGCCCCGTCATGGCGAGAGCGCCGCCTCGTCCCCCAGGTAGGTCCGGATGACCTCCGGATGCGCCCGCACCGCCGCCGGAGGCCCCTCGGCCAGCTTCTCCCCATGGTGGAGGACGATGAGGCGGTCGCAGTAGCGCATCAGGGTTTCCATGTGGTGGTCGATCACCAGGACGGTGACCCCGCGGTCGCGGATGCGGCAGACCAGCGTCATGGTGGTGTCGGCCTCCGCGGGGTTCATCCCTGCGAGCGGTTCGTCCAGCAGCAGGGCCACGGGGTCCACCGCCAGCGCCACCGCGATGCCCAGCATCCGCTGCTCACCGTAGGGCAGCTCGTCGGCGGGCCGATCCCGGCGATCCCACAGCCGGGTGAACTCGAGCACCTCCCGGACACGGCGGTCCAGCGCCGCCGCCTCCCGGGCGTGCAGGCCGAAGAGGGTCCGGCGGAGGCCTCCCGGCTCGTGCCGGTGCAGACCGAGACGGACGTTCTCCGCGACGGTGAGCCGGCTGAACACCCTGGTCTGCTGGAACGTCCGCACGAGCCCCCGGCGCGCCAGCCGGTGAGGCGGGAGGCCGGTGATGTCTTCCCCGCGAAACCAGACGCGCCCCGCCGTGGGTCGCAGGAAGCCGGTGATGAGGTTAAAGGTCGTGGTCTTGCCGGCGCCATTCGGCCCCACCAGACCGACAATCTCTCCAGCATCCACGTGGAAACTCAAGTGGGAGACCGCGCGGAAGCCGTCAAAGGTGCGGGTGAGCCCGTCGACGGCCAGGAGCGGCTCCGTCCGGTTCACCGGCTGACCCGTCTGGCCACCAGCCGGCGCCATCCCCCCACCAGCCCTGCCGGGAGAAAGGCGATGGCGGCGATGAGGAAGAGCCCGAAGAGGATCTCCGCCAGCACCGGGTGCACCGCCCGCAGCAGGTCGCGGACGACCGTCAAGAGCACCGGCCCCAGAACCGGTCCTGCGGCCGTCCCGGCCCCGCCCACCAGGTTCATGACGAACAGGTCGAAGGACGCGACGAAGTCGAAGATTTCGGGGGCGAGGAAGGTGGTGTAGTGGGCGTAGAGGGAGCCCGCCATCCCGGCGAGCCCGGTGCTCAGCGCGAAGACGCCCACCTTGTAGCGGTGGGTGTGGATCCCGAGGGTCTGTCCCAGGTCCTCGTCCTCGCGGATGGCCACGAGAGCCCGTCCCATCCGGGAGTGCACCACACACGCCCGCAGCCACAGCGTCAACAGCACGGCGGCGAGCACCAGGTAGTAGTACCCCGTCTTCCCCTGGAACGTGTTGAGGGTGAGCGGCGGCCCCCAGGGACGCGGCAGCGTGGCGAAGGGAATCCCGGGCAGGCCCATGGGGCCGCGGGTGACGGCCACGAGGCTGGTGAGCAGCAACGTGATGATGATGCCGAAGATGAAGGTCACCAGGACGAAGTAGTGCCCGCGCAGCCGCAGGGAGGGGTAGCCGATGAAGATCCCGCTGGCTGCCGCGGTCGCCGCCGCCGCCAGGAGCGCCAGCAGGAAGGGCACCCCGGCCCGCAGGGTCAGCAACGCCGAGGTGTATGCTCCGATCCCCCAGAACCCGGCATGCCCCAGGGAGAGCAGGCCGCTCTGACCGATGAGCAGGTCGAGGCTGGCCACCAGGATGACGTTCACGCCGGTGAGGACCAGCAGGTTCTGGTGCGCGGGGTTCTGCAACGCCAGGGGGGCCAGGACCGCGGCGGCCAGGGCGGCAAGCCACGCGGCCCGGGAGCGCACGAGCGATCCGCGCACGATCCCCGGCGCCGTCAGGCCGGCACCCGCCCCAGCAGCCCCTGGGGGCGGGCGAAGAGGATCACGATCATCAGGGCAAAGGCGACCAGGTCGGCAAACTCCGCCGCCAGGTAGGCGGCGGTGAAGGTCTCGGCCATGCCGACCAGGAGCGCCCCCACGATCGCTCCCGGCACGCTGCCCATCCCCCCGAAGATGACGATGGCGAACGACTTCAGGATCACAATCGCCCCGATGTGGGGGTCGAACGCCCGGATCGGTGAGATGAGCCCCCCTGCGGCCCCGGCCAGCGCGCCCGCCAGGGCGAACGTCACCAGGCCCAGCCGGGCGCTGTCGATCCCCACCAGGCGTGCAGCCTCCGGCTGCTGCGCCATGGCGCGCAGCGCCTTGCCGGGCTTGGTGTGCCGCAGCCCGAACCACACGGCCGCGACGAGCAGGGCCGTCACCCCCAGGACGAACGCCTGGTGATGGGTGAGGACGACCCCCCAGACGGTGATCTTACCGTCGCCGAAGGGCGAGGCGATCAGCCGGAAGTCGCCGCCGAAGAGCCACAGCGCCAGGTTCTGCAGGATGAGCAGGATGCCCAGGGCGGCGATGAAGGTCAGCGCGCCCCCGTGGCGCTGGAGCGGGCGGTAGACGAGGGCGCCGTTCAGCGTCGCCAGCGCCGCCGTGAGCCCCATGGCCACGGGCACGGAGGCGAAGTAGCCCAGGCCCGGGGCGTGCGTGGCGTAGAAGCTCACGTACGCCCCGAGCATGTACAGGGCTCCCTGGGCGAAGTCGGCGATGTGCAGGACCCCGAAGATCAAGGTCAGGCCCAGGGCCACCAGCGCGTAGGCCGCGCTGATGAAGAGGCCGTTGACCGCGAACTGCAGGACCGTGGTCAGGTCCAGCGCCCCTCGCCTCCTATCGGGGACAGAGGTCGGCGGCGCTCAACACCGCGGGAGGCCGACCGGCGAAGTCGCGGTCCACCAGCAGGGTGCGACGCCCGTCGACGTACGTGGCCACGCCCACCCGCATGTCCGCCTGACCACAGGGCAGGAACCCGTACGTCCCCAGCGGCAGTTCGAAACGCTCGCCCGAGAGGATGCGGCGCATCACGCGCTCCGGCTCGGTGGAGCCTTCGCGCTCCATCGCCTGCTTCAGCAAGTGGATCGTGCCCCATCCCCAGCCGTGGTTGCGCGTGGCCCGTTTTCGCAGGGTGTTGAGGAAGGCCAGGCTCATCTCCCGGGCCATCCGCTCCGGCTCCGTACGGGTGAAGCGGCGCAGATCGACCCCGTCGTCGTACACCCAGGGGTAGAAGAAGCCGTTGGCCCGCTCCCCCACCGCATCCTGGTAGGCGGGATCCTCCAACAGGTCGCTCCCGTAGAACCCCATGGCCAGTCCGAGCTCACGGAACTGCAGCGAGACGCCGATCATCTCACCGCCCAGGCCCATGGCCACCAGCCCGTCCGCTCCCGACCCGCGCGCCTTGGTGAGAATGGTGCGGAAGTCGGTGGTCCCGGGAAAGGTGTAGAACTCCGGGTCGGCCACCAGCCGACCACCCAGACGCTCCAGGACGCGGCGGAACTCCGTGATCATCGACCGCCCGAAGTCGGTGTTCTGGGCCATGGCGAAGAAGCGGCGGTGGTTGTTCACCGTCACCGCATACTTGGCCAGCGGGGCCATCTCGATGACCGCCTGGGGGCCGAGACGGACCGAGAGCACCGCACCCGCCCGCTGTCGCGCCGCGCCGGTCAGGTCGGTGGCAAAGGCGTAGATCACCTGGGGGATGCGCGCCTGGGCGAAGACCGGCTGCTGGGCGACGGCCGCGCCGCTGCAGAAGCTGCCGCCGACGAACTGGACCCGGCGGGCCACCAGGCGGTTGGCCGCCTCGGTCCCCCCGGCCGGGGTGCACCGGTCGTCTTCGCTGACGATCTCGAAGCGGACGGTGCGCCCACCCACGCGGACCCCGCCGGCCTCGTTGAGCAGGCGAACGGCGAGCTGGGCGCCCTCCAGACTCTCCTGCCCCTCCCGGGCGGCCGCGCCGGTGAGCGGCAGCGTAAAGCCCACGGTCACCGTCTCCGCGGTGGGCGCCCCCATGGTCGGAAGCCGACCACCGGCCCAGAGCAGTACCGCGCTCAGGACGATGGAGCACCAGACGAGCACAGACCGTTGCGTGCGCATCACTCCCTCCCCTCCTCCGGCCTCAGGGTCGGATCTGGTCCCAGGGTGAAGGCCCTGGGCGCGAACAGGCGCAACAGGTGATCCGCCGTGGCATCGTCCGGGCGGCCGTGGGCATAGCCGGTGGTCGGCGGGGTGGCGATCCCGAGCGTCCGGAGGTCGACGAACAGCTCGGCCGCCTTCACCAGGAGCCCGTTGGCGTCGATGACCGGCACCCCGTCCACGGCGCCGAGGCCCGCAGCCACCAGCGCCTCGTTGGTCACCCCGTCGCCGGGAATCAGCACCTCCGCGCCCGCCGCGATGGCGGCACGTGCGGCGGCCGTGAACGCCTCCCGGAGCGGCGCGGCGTCCCCGTCGAGCGCTGCCAGTAACTCCCGCGGACCGGCGCCCAGCGGGTGAAACCCGACCCAGCGGTGCGCCAGACCGTCGCGCAGGAGGTTGACCCGAATGGGATCGGCCAGCTCAGCGATGAAGCCGACGTGGCCGAAGCGCGCGCCCAGGACACCGGCGACGTGCGCAGCCACCTGGCCGAACCCGAGGACGGGGATGCGCGCCCAGGCCCGCGCCTCCGCCAGGCCGGGGTCCTGGCTCGTCCCGATGACGAAGGCGTCGTACCCGGCCCGCTCCGCCCGCAGCGCCTGGAGCGCGAAGTACCCTGCGAAGAGCGATTCCACGGCATGCGTGCGCACCAGCGGCTCGGGCAGGGCGCCCGCATAGGTGTCCGGCGGGAGGGTGTAGAGGTGTACCTCGGTGCCTGGCCGGGCCACGCGGCGGAAGTGCGCCGCGTACGCCCGATCGAGCGCTGGAAGGCGTCCCGAGACGATGTGCTTCTGGAACCAGATCTTCATGGCCATCCCGCTGGGGGCGTCGCTGTCCGCGTCGCGGGCGCCTGAGCGCCGGCCATGGCGCGGGCGGCCGCCAGCACAGCCTCCACGATGGCGTCGTATCCGGTGCACCGGCAGAGCGTCCCGGCCAGGCCCATCCGGATCTCTGCTGCTGCGGGGGCCGGGGAACGGCGCAGCAGGTCGAGGGCGGTGAGGATCATGCCGGGGGTACAGTAGCCGCACTGCAGCGCGTGGTGCTCCCAGAAGGCCTGCTGCAGGGGATGGAGACGTCCCTCGGTGGCCAGCCCCTCGACCGTGACCACTTCTTGCCCCTCCGCAGAGGCGGCCAGCACCGTGCAGGCCTTCACGGCGAGGCCTCCCAGCAGGACGGTGCACGCACCGCAGTGCCCGGTGAGACAGCCGAAGCGGGTCCCCGCCAACCCCAGTCCCTCCCGCAGTAGCTGCAGCAGCGACCAGCGGGTGTCGACGACCACCTCCCGCTCCTGTCCGTTCACGGTCAGGCGGATCGACACCCCCGAGCCCCCTGCCGGGCCGCTCACGGGCTCTCCCTCGCCGTCATCGCGGCGGCAACGGCCCGCCGGGCCATGACTCCGGCCATGGCGCGACGGTACGCTGCCCCGGCAGCCGCATCCTCGATGGGATGGCGGACGAGGTCCTGCGCGGCCTCTGCCGCGCGCTCGGGGACCGCATCGGGCGGCGCACCCCTGAGGTGGTCCAGCGAGACGACCACGGGTGTCTCCTCAACGGCCCCCACGGTGAGCCGGATGTCGACCAGACGGTCGCCTTCCCGCCGCACCAGGCAGGCGGCGTTGACCACGCCCGGCCCGCCCCAGACCGCACGGAGTTTCCGGTAGGCGGCCGTCGTCGGCGGAGGCGGTGCAGGGATGCGGACCTCGAGGAGGAGCTCATCCGGCCGCCGTGCGGTCCTTCCCGCCCCCGTGAAGAACGTCTGCACCGGGAGAGAACGACGGCCCCGCGCACTGGCCAGCACCACCACCGCCTGGAGGGCTACCAGGCAGGGAGCGTAGTCGTACGCGGGGTGCGCGGCGCAGAGGGCACCGCCGAGCGTCCCGCGGTTCAGCACCTGGACACCGCCGCCGATTGCCGCAGCGGCCTGGGTCAGCAGACTCCACCGACCGCGCACCACCGGACTGGAGGCGATCTCGCGGTGGGTGACCCGGGCACCGAGCCTGAGCGTATCGGGCTCCTCGGTGATCCCCGTGAGGGCGTCGAGCCGACGGAGGTCGACGAGCATCCGCGGGGCGATCCGTCCGGCCGTGAGGAGCGGGACCACCTCCTGGCCGCCGGCGACGATGGCGGCCTCGTCCCCGCAGGCCCCCAGGAGGGCGAGAGCCTCCTCCAGCGTCGCGGGGGCGTGGTAGACGGGGGCGGTCATCGTCGGTGCCTGGCGCTCTGCATGGCCTGCCAGAGGGCATCGGGACGGAGCGGCAGCGCCAGCACGTCGACCCCGAGCGGCGCCAGCGCGTCGGCCACGGCATTCATCAGGGCCGCGGCCGCCCCGCCCACCCCCGCCTCTCCGCCCCCCTTCACGCCCAGCAGGGTGTGAGGGCTGGGCGTGACCCGATGGTCCACGACGATGGGCGGCAGGTCGGGGGCCCGGAGCATGCGGTAGTCCCCCAGCGAAGTGGTCAGCCGCGTCCCGTCCGGAGCGTAGCGGACCTCCTCGCTCAACGCCCCGCCCAGCCCCATGGCCACGGCCCCGCGCAGTTGCCCCGCCACCAGCGCCGGGTTGACCACCACGCCGGCATCGTGCACGGCGCTGACCTGCCGCACCTGCACGACCGCTGTCTCCGGGTCCACCTCTGCGGCGACCACGTACGCGCAGGCCGAGTACGTAGGATAGGGGTTGATCCGTCCGTGGGCGTCCGGCCGGTGGCTGATGGTGGGCGGACGGTAGGTGCGGGTGGCCTCGAGCGGCGGCTCGATCATCCGGGCCAGGTCGTAGGCCTGCGCGTGGGCCACGTAGGCGACCTCGCCAAAGGCGACGCTCCGGGGCCGGTGGTCGTGGATGGGACGGGCGTCGACCTCGACCCGTCCGTCGCGGAAGCGCAGGACGTCCGGGGGCGCCCCGAGCAGCGCCGACGCCACCTGCGCCATCTTCGCCCGCACCTCCCGTGCCGCCAGCACCGCGGCTGTGCCTCCGGCGATGACGCTGCGGCCACTGTAGGTGCCAAAGCCGTAGGGGCACAGGTCCGTGTCGCCCTGCACCACCCGGATGGTCTCGGGTGGAACGCCCAGTTCCTCGGCCACGAGTTGGGCCATCGCCGTCTCGTTGCCAGTGCCCGGGCTGGTCACGCCGGTGAGGACCGTCACCGCCCCGGACGGGGCGACACGCACGGTGGCGCTGTCGTACCCGGCCACCAGGGACCGCGGGAGGCTGCCGCCTTCAGGAGTGAGCTCCATCGCCACGCCCACCCCGAACCACCGACCGTGGGCGCGCAGCCGGGCCTGCGCCTCCCGCAGCCGCTCGTAGCCGGCCATGTCGAGGACGCGCCGCAGCAACGCCGGGTAGTCGCCGCTGTCGAGGACCAGCCCGGTGGCGGTGCGGTAGGGGAAGGCGTCGGGGGCAATGAGGTTGCGCAGGCGGACGTCCACCGGGTCGAGGCCGCACGCCCTCGCCACCAGATCCACGACCCGCTCCATCACCACCGTGGCCGCCTCCTTGCCGTACCCGCGCGATGCCGTCCAAGGACCCTTGTGGGTGGCCACCAGCGTGTAGGCGATGTCCACGTCCTGCACGTCGTAGACGCCGGGCAGGGTGGCTGCGGTGAGCGGCGCCATCCCCCAGCCAGGCGTGGGGTAGGGGGCGCCGACGTTGGCGACAAAGCGGTCGCGGAAGGCCACCATGCGCCCCTCGGCCGTGCACCCCACCTCGATGTGGTGCACCTGCTCCCGACCGCCGATGAGCAGCTCCTCCTCCCGGCTGGCCACCCATCGGACCGGCCGCCGCGTGAGGAGGGCGAACAGGCAGACCAGCGACTCCTCGGGGTGCCCAATCATCTTCAGCCCGAAGGCTCCACCCAGGCGCGGCACGATGATGCGCAGCCGGTGCTCAGGCAGGCGCAAGGTCCGCGCCAGCATGTGCCGGAGCTGATGGGGGTTCTGCGTGGTCGCGTAGAGGATCAGCGCGTCCCCCAGGAGATCGGGGACGGCCAGGTAGCTGCGGGGCTCCAGGGGCTGGGTGGAGTAGCGGTGGATCCGGATGGTCGCCCGCACCACCCGGTGGGCGCGCGCCATGGCCCCCTCGACGTCGCCGTGACGGATCTGCCCGGCCAGGAGGACGTTGTCCGGCCATCCCTCCACGACCCGCGGCGCGTCCGGTCGCAACGCCTCCTCGGCGTCGAGCACGACGGGCAGCGGCTCGTATGCCACCCTGATGCGGGCCAGCGCAGCCCGCGCCTGCTCCAGGGTCTCGGCGGCCACCGCGGCCACGCCCTGCCCCGCGTAGAGGACCTCCTCAGGCGCGAGCGCCCAGACCTCCGCGCTGCGGCCCCCGACCGACGCAGGGTCGACGCGGTGCGGGATGGGGTCGAGGTGGCGGCGGACATCCTCGCCGGACAGGACGGCGACCACGCCGGGCATGGCGACGGCGGCGGCGGTCTCGACCCGCCGGATGCGGGCGTGGGCGTGGGGACTGCGCAGGATGGCGACGTGGAGGAGCCCAGGGAAGGACAGGTCGCCAACGAAGCGCGCCTGTCCCGTGACCAGTGCGGCCCCGTCGATGCGGCGCACCGACTGCCCGACGTAGCGTCCGGCCGTCCCCGTCGTCATGCCTGCGGGACGAGCCAGGCCCGGATGGACTCCTCCGCCGCCGCCCCCACCGTGCCCTGGAGGTCGGCCAGGTCGGCATAGGGGCGGCGAGGGATACGCCGGACCGGTAGGGCCACCGTCACCTCGGCGACGTCGAAGGGCCAGGGCTCGACCACCACCACATCGTCGCCCAGCGCCGCCACCGTCAGCTCCACCGTCGGGGCGTCGATGCCGAGCGGCGTGGGGCCCAGCCGGTCCTGTACCGCCCCCCGCAGGTCATGCAGACAGAGGAAGAGCGAGAGGCGGTCGTAGATCTGCAGCCATTCGTAGTTCGTCCACAGCTGCCGCTCGAAGCGGCTGCGGCGCTCCCGGGGGCTCCACAGCCGGCGCTTCAGTTCCGCCTGGAGCGCCTCCTGATCCCGGATGAAGGTCTCGATCCAAGGACGGGCCTCGGGCGTGATCGTCGTCATGTAGACGGGAAAGGTCCCGTAGCGCTGCGTGTAGATCCCCGCCCCGTGCATGCTGGCCAGCAACCCGGCGTAGGGGTCCCGGGCCACCGTCCGCTCGATCCCGACGGCGTAGAAGGCGACGTGCTCCTGGACCGGGATGTCACGCCAGTGCAGCGGGCCGGCCCGGGTGGCGTCGTACCGGGGCAATGCGTCCTGTTCCCGCCACCCCTCGTCGTGCATGGTCGCAGCGATCACCACGGACGCGTGGGGCTCCGGCCGCTCGAAAGTCTCATTCCCCCAGTGCCGCGCCAGGTCCCCCGCCAGCGCTGCGTGGTCGACCTGGCGGATCAGCAGCCACCGCCCATCCTCCTCGCGCACGATCATCCCGACTCCTCCGCGTACGCCTCCAGCACAGCAGCCACCATGCGCGCGCCCTGCTCCCAGTCTTCGAGCCGGATGTGCTCGTCCGGCATCTCCATCGCCGAACCGGCGTACTCGACCCCAATGCCCAGGGTCGGGCGGGGAGCAAACCGGTACTTGGGGCTCATCCCCACCGAGGTGGGACGGATCACCAGGGGCTGCCCGTAGACCTGCAGGGCTGCCCGCTGGGCTGCCCGAACGAGGGGGTCGTTCGCCGGTGTCCGGTACGGGGTGGTCTGGGAGCGCACAACCATCTCGACGTGCCCGAACCCCTCCCGGTCGAGGTGGGCCCGCACCTTCCGGGCGATGTCCGCCGGGTCCTGCCGGGCCACCAGCCGGAACTCCACCTTGGCCCGGGCCTCCGCGGGGATGACCAGCCGCTCCTCCGAACCGGTCTCCCCGCCCACGAGGCCGCAGACTGTGCAGGAGGGTTCGAAGAACCAGCGGCGAGCCGCCTCGAGCCCCCGGCACCCCAGCACGAAGCGCGGTGCGCCCATCCGCCGCGCGACGCGCTCGTCCAGGTCTTCGCCCAGAACGGCCAGGACCTCCAGGTCCGCGGGCGTAGGGGGGAGGACGTCGTCGTAGAAGCCGGGGACGCGGATGCGTTCGTCCGGGCCCTTCAGCGTGCTCAGGGCCCAGACCAGGTCCCAGGCCGGGTTGGGCAGGATGCTGATGCGCGAGGGTTGGGCCCCGGCCGGGTTCCGCACCACCAGCTCCACGTAGAGGTATCCCTTGGCGCCCAGGGACGCGGTGGGACGGTCGCGCTCGTCCTTCGCTCCCGTCTCCCAGATCACCGCGTCACAGGCCAGGACCTCGGGGTAGCGGGCGAGGACGTCATCCAGACAGGGATCGTTGGGGACCCGCTTGCCGAGGATGAGGAACTTCACCCCCACCGGCAGGCGCCCGTGGGTGCGCAGGAGCGCCTCCACGGCCACGATCCGCGAGAAGCAGCACCCCTTGTCGTCCGCCACCCCGCGGGCGAAGAGCCGGTCTGCGGCCAGCCTGACGGGGACCTGCAACAGGTCCCGCGGCAGCGGGTGGGTGTAGGCGGCGATGTCGTAGTGGTTGAAGAAGAGCACGGTGCGCGGGGAGCGGCCGGGCGCCTCGGCGTAGACCGCGGGGAACCCGTCCGTGACCGCCAGCAGGCGCGCGGCCAGCCCCGCGGCGGCCAGCCGCCGGACCAGCCACTGCGCCGCGGCGTGCATCGCCTCCGACCGGTCGCCGACGCTGGGGAAGGCGCAGAACTCCGCGAGTTCCGACATCCACTGCGCCATCCCCCCGCTGATGTACGCATCGACCGCGCCGGTGCGGGTGCGCATACCTACCCCTCCCCCCCGACCGCGGGGAGCGTCGGTGCCCGCGCCAGGATCGCCAGGACGTGGCGGATCCCCTCGTCGTAGTCCCGCAGGCGGATGTGCTCGTCGTTGGTCTCCAGCGCCGAGCCGGCGTACCCTACCGCGAACCCCACGATCGGCATGGAGCTGTAGCGCCGGAAGAGGTAGCGGTGGCCGATGCCGGTGGCGAAGGGGACCAACACCGGACGCCGGCCATAGACCTCTTCGGCAGCCTCCCCAACCAGCCGCGGGAGCGGGCCGTCAGGGTCGGTGGTGTAGGGCGGGAGCATGCTGCGCACCTCGAGGGTGATGTCGGGAAAGCCTCCCTGGTCCAGGTGGGCCCGCAGGCTGGTGAGCACCTCCTCGGGATCCTGATCCGGCACCAGGCGGAACTCGACGTGGGCGCGGCTCTCGCCGGGGATGACGAGCCGGTGGGCCGGGCCGGCCTCCCCCGCCGCCAGCCCGCAGAGCCCTACCGTCGGCTCGGTGTAGGTGAACCGCATGACGCGCTGGCCGTCCAGCCCGGCGACGAACGCCCTGACCCCGGTGCTCGCCCGCAAGCCGGAGACGTCGGCGGGGAGGTGCCGGTAGCACCACTCCTCCTCGGCAGGGCCGGGCCGCCGGACCCGGTCGTAGAAGCCCGGCAGGCGGACACGTTCGTCCGGATCCTTGAGCGAGGCGAGCGCCCATACCAGCCGCCACGCGCTGTTGGGGAGGGCGGTTAGGCGGGAGGGGTAGTCGCCGTTGGCGGTGCGGCACCGCAACTCGACGTAGAGCTGCCCCTTGTGGCCGAGGGTGATCACCGGGCGGTCCGCCTCGTCCTTGGCCCCCGCCTCCCAGCAGCAGGCGTCGGCCGCGACCCGGGGGAAGGCCCGGGCGAGGAAGCGCCCAAGCCCGTCGGTGGCTAACCCGCGCTTGCCCTCCAGCAGGAACTTCACGGTCACCGGCAGCGTCCCATTCGCCTCGTGCCAGAGGCGCACCGCGTGGATGCGGGAGAGGAGCGTGGCCTTGTCGTCGGCCACCCCGCGGGCGTAGAGGCGCTCCCCCTCCACGGCGCCCGAGAAGGGGTCCCGGTCCCCTGGCCGCCGCTCGATCGGGTTGGTGTAGGTGGCGATGTCGTAGTGGTTGAAGAAGAGCAGGGTCCGCGCAGCGGCGCCGCGGGCCATGCCCACCAGGTAGGGGTGGTTGCCTTCGCCCGGCCAGACTTCGACCTCGATGCCGCTGCGCCGCATGGCCGCCTCGAGCCACGCCACAGCCTGGCCCATGGCGGCGTCGTCGCCGCCGACCGAGGGGATCCGGCAGAACGCGGCCAGCTCCGCCACGTGGTCGGCGAAGCGCCCGCGGTGGCGTTCCTCCGCCGCGGCGAGGGCCGCCCGGGCGACGGGGAGGCTCATGCCCCGCTCCTCCGCAGCCGCGGGTCGAGGGCGTCGCGCAGCGCGTCGCCCAGGAAGTTCACGGCCAGGACCGCCAGGCTGAGGGCGACCCCTGGGGGCAACGCCATCCAAGGGGCCTGCTCGAAGTACCGTCGCGCTTCCTCGCTCAGCATGTTCCCCCAGGAGGGGACGGGCGGCTGGGTGCCCAGCCCCAGGAACGAGAGGGACGCTTCGATGAGGATGGCCGCCGACAGGGCGTTGGTGGCCAGCACGATGACCGGCGCCACGGCGTTGGGCAGGAGGTGGCGCAAGAGGAGGCGGGCGTCGGAGGCTCCCAGCGCCCGGGCCGCCTCGACGAACTGGAACTCGCGCAGCTGGAGGACCACCCCGCGCACGACGCGCGCCAGCCCCGGCAGGACGACGATGGCGATGGCCAGGACCACGTTCTCCAGGCGCGGGCCCAGCACCGCCATGAGGGCCAGCGCCAGGATGATGGCCGGCAACGCCATCAGCACGTCCACCACGCGCTGCACCGCGCCATCCAGCCAGCCGCCGTAGTAGCCGGAGAGCAGGCCCACGGCCGTGCCTGCCACCGTGCCCACGCCGATCGAGGCCAGGCTGATCAGCAGCGAGGTCCGGCCGCCGTACAGCGTGCGGGAGAGGACATCGCGTCCCAGGTAGTCGGTCCCCAGGGGGTAGTGGGTGCCGGGAGGACGCATCAGGGCATTGTAATCTTGCGCGTAGGGGTCGTGCGGGGCCAGCCAGGGCGCACCGAGGGAGGCGACGAGCAGCCCCGCCAGCACGGCCGCCGCCAGCACGCCGCCGGGGTGCCAACGGAGGAGCCGTCGCAGCATGCCCCCCCATGGTCCCGCCCGGCGCCTCGGTCCCAGAGCCGGCAGGAGCACCCCACGACGAGAGGAGAGCACGCCGCCCATTCAGGCGTACCGGATGCGGGGATCGATCCAGGCGTACGCCAGGTCGACGAGCAGGTTCACCAGCACGACAACCAGGCCCGTGAAGAGGACCGCCGCCTGGACCGCCGGGTAGTCCCGGTGGGTGATGGCGTCCACCACGTACCGGCCGACCCCGCTGAGGGCAAAGATGTCCTCGATGATCACCGCGCCGCTGAGCAGGTAGACGAACTGGCTCCCCAGCACGGTCAGGATGGGGATGAGCGCGTTGCGGACGGCGTGGGCCCACAGGACTCGCCTGGGAGCCAGCCCTTTGGCCCAGGCCGTGCGCACGTAGTCGTCCTGCAGGACCTCCAGGAGGGACGAGCGCACCATCCGCAGGCTGCGGGCGGAGAGGTGGACGCCCAGAATGGCCGCCGGGATCAGGAACTGCTCCAGGTTCTGCGCCGGTGACGTGTGCAGGGGGACGTACCCCAGCGGAGGCACCCAGCGGAGCCAGATCGAGCCGTAGAGCAGCACCAGCGTGGCGATCCAGAAGTGGGTGACGCTGAGCCCACCGAAGCTGAAGAGGCGGGCGGCATAGTCCAGCGGGCCGCCGCGGCGGGCCGCCGCCGCCACACCCAGCGGCAGCCCGATGACCACCGAGAGCGTCATGGCCAGCACCGCCAGCTCCACGCTCACGGGCAGGGCCGCCAGCAGGTCGTGACGCACCGGTCGTCCCGACCAGAACGAGACCCCCAGGTCACCCCGCAGCACACCGCTCACCCAGGCCGCGTACTGGACCAGGAACGGACGGTCCAGCCCGAGCGCCGCCCGGGCCGCCGCCAGGTCGGTGACGGTTCCGGATTCCTCCAGGCGCGCCATGAGGACGTCCCCGGGAACGATCCGAATCAGCCCGAAGGCGAGCAGGGAGAGTCCCCACAGCGCCGCCACGGCCAGGATCGCCCGCCTAAGCAGGTAGTGCCGCACCGCCCGTTTTTACCGGTCCAGCCACACGTTCTTGAGCGGCAGGTACTGGTTGATGTGGTGGTGCCTCCAGCCCTGGACATAGGGCCACCAGAGGCTGACGTAGATCGGGTCGCCGGTAGTGAGGATCCAGGCCTTTCGGGCGATGCGCACCTGCGCCTCGTGCACCAGCGGGAGGCGCCTGGCCTGGTCCAGCTCGCGCCGCTGGGCCTCGAGCAGCCGGTCAATGGACGGATCCCGGTAGTTCCCGACGTTGCCGCTAGAGGTGGAGTGGTACTCCACGTAGAGGTAGCTGTCCGGGTCGCTGGCCAGCGTGAAGTTGTCGGCCAGGATCATGAAGTCCTTCTGGAAGCGGACACGCTGCACCTGCGCGGTGTCGATCAGCCGGAAGTTGAGGGTAATCCCCGCCTGGGCGAGCTGGGCCTTCATGGCCTCCAGCATGATGCGCCGGTTATCGGGGCTCACGCCGCCGACGGCCTCCACCGTTACGCCGTCGGGGAACCCCGCCTCCCGCAGCAACTGACGGGCCTTGGCCACATCCCGCTGGAAGAAGGGCAGGCGCCGCCAGTCCACCGCCCAGACGCCCAGCCCAGCCGGTACCGGCCCGTTCACCGCGCCCTCCCCGCCGCCCAACGCGATGGCGATGGCCTGGCGGTTGAGCGCCAGCGACATCGCCTGCCGGGCCTTCTCGTGATTGAGCGGCGGGCGGTCGACGTTCAGGCGCGCGTGGACGCTGAAGATCCCCTGGTACTTCTCCCACCGCAGCTGTCCCTCACGGATGATGGGCTGGGCCTGGCCCCAGGGGAGCAGGTCCACGACGTCGATGCGCCCTGCCCGCAGCGCCGCCGCCCGCGTGGCGAAATCGCGGAAGATGTGGATCACAATCTCGTCCAGATAGGGCTGGCCACGCTCGAAGTAGGCGGGGTGCCGTTTGTAGACGTACCGCACGCCGCGCTGGAAGCTGTCCAGCATGAACGGTCCGGTCCCGATGGCCACACGCTTGTAGTCCACGTCGGCCCGCGGGACGATGGAGGCGAACACCGTGGCCAGGTTGTGGAGGAACGGCGCGAAGGGCTCCCGCAGGGTGACGCGCACCGTGTACCGGTCCACCGCCTCGTACCGCTGGATGACGGAGAAGAGGTCGCGCTTGATGTTCTCCGGGTCCTCGGCCAGCATGCGCTCCAGGCTCCAGACCACGTCGTCGCTGGTCAGCTCCCGGCCGTTCACGGGGGGCTTGTCGTGGAAGCGGACGCCCCGGCGCAGGCGGAAGACGTAGGTGGTGGGGGACGGCTGCTCCCAGCGCTCCGCCAGGTCGGGCTCGATGATGAACTGGTCCGGCTGGACGCCGGGCCCCGTCTTGAAGCGGACGAGGCCGTTGTAGACCAGGGGGACGAAGTTCTGGGCCGTGGTCCCCCGGTGCGGGTCGAGGTGCGCCGGGTCTGAGCTGAACGTGGCGTTCAGCGTGCCTCCCCGACGCGGCGCCGCGGCCGGAGCGCTCCCCGCCGGCTGCCAGACGGTCGCGACCAGCGCGGCAACGGTCACGAGACCGCCCATCAGGTGTGCCAGTCCTCGGTTCGCCTTCATCCCATCCCTCCTTGGGTCCCTGCCCCGGTGCTCAACCGACCGCCCGCCGTGCCGCCCCCGCCCTCCCCCGCGGGCGCCTCCACTCGCAGCGGGCGGTGGAGGTACCGGCCCGTGGGCTCCCCCACCACCTCGCCATGCGCGAAGACCACCTGCCCTCCCCGGACGGTGTGGGTGGGCCAGCCCCGCAGCCGCGCGCCGGCAAACGGGGTGAAGTCCTGCGCGGAGAGCAGGAGCTCGGGGTGGACCTCCTGCTCCCACTCCGGGTCGACGATGGTCAGGTCCGCGTCCGCCCCCGGGGCGATGGTGCCCTTCCGGGGGTAGAGGCCGAAGGCGCGGGCGGAGTTGGCACTGGCCAGTTCTGCGATCCTCGCAGCGGGTACCCCGCGCCGGTGGAACCCCTCCGAGATCAGGTAGGGGTAGAGGAGCGCCGTTCCGCCGAAGCCTGGCAGGGCCCGCCAGAGATCCTCTCCCTTCTCCTCCTCGAAGCAGCAGGCGTGGTCGCTCACCACCGTGTCCACCTCCCCGCGGACCACAGCCTCCCAGAGCGCCTGCCGGTCCTCCTCGGTGCGGATGGGCGGGTTCACCTTCCCCCGGATCCCCCCGGCCGAATCGTAGGTCAGGGCCAGGTGGTGGACTGTGGTCTCCAGCCGGATGTCCAGGTGCGGGTAGTCCCGCTTGGCTGCGACGGCCGCCCCCATCGCCTCACGGCTGCTCAGGTGGAGCAGGTTGATAGGGCACCGGGTGGCGTCGGCCAGCAGCACCGCCTCGGCCAGCGAGAGCCGCTCCGACAGCGGCGGCCGGGCGCGGTGGTAGGCCTCCAGGCCCCGCAGCCCGGCCCGGCGCACCTGCTCGATGAAGACGCGGAGCAGCTCGGCGTGCTCGCAGTGCAGGCTGAGGGAGATCCGCCCCTCCCGGCCGCGCCGGTGAGCCTGGGCCGCCACCCGTTCCATGAGCAGGAAGAGGTGGCCGAGGTCGTAGGTGTCCGCCAGCGTGTACTCGCTGGCCCGGGTGGAGTCGGCGGTGAGGTTCAGTCCCTTGTAGAACATGTAGTACTTGAAGGACGTGACCCCCTGGTCCGCCACCAGCCACGCCACCTCGTCGAGCTGCGCCTCGGTCATCACGGCAATGTGGAAACCGTAATCGGTGTAGGCCCGCCCGCGCACGGCCGCCAGCACCTCGGGGAAGATCTCGCGATAAGGACCGCTGCGGTTGAGGTAGTGCCGGCCGGTGCGGAAGTAGGAGAGCACGGTGGTGACGCCACCGACGAGCGCCGACCGCGTCTCGCTCGCCGCATCCTCGGCCAGGTCCCGGTAGATCCCCAGGTGGAAGTGGGAGTCGACGGCACCCGGGAAGACCAGGCGACCCCGCGCATCGACCACCGCGGTGGCGTCCCCCGATGCGATCTCCTCGGCGAGCGCGGCGATGCGCCCGGCCCGGATCCCGATGTCCGCCCGCACCGTTCCCACGTAGGGGACGACCACGGACCCGCCCAGGACCGCGAGATCGTACCGTGCCATCCTCAGGCCTCCTCGAGCACGTATCGCCGCTCCTGCTCCTGAAAGTGCGGGAGGTCCAGCAGGGCGTTGAGCTGGTCGAAAGAGAGCATGGCGTCCACCATGGCCGCCGTCGAGCCGTCCTGCCGCAGTCGCTCCATCAGGCGCGTCACCACCAACGCGGCCGCGCGTACCGCGGCCCCGGGGAAGATCACCAGCCGGAATCCGAGGGCGTCCAGCTCCGGGGCCGACAGGAGGGGCGTCCGGCCTCCCTCGACCATGTTGGCCATCACCGGGGGCGGCAGCTCGCGGGCGATGCGCGCCAGCTCCTCCCGGGTGCGCGGGGCCTCCACGAAGAGCAGGTCGGCCCCGGCCTCCCGGTAGCGGTGCGCCCGCTCCAGGGCAGCGTCCAGCCCCTCCACGGCGCGCGCGTCCGTCCGGGCGATCACGACCAGGGCCGGGTCCCGCCGTGCATCCACCGCCGCCTTGAGCTTGCCGACCATGACGTCCGGGGGCACGACCCGCTGGCCGGCCAGGTGCCCGCATCGCTTGGGCGCCACCTGGTCCTCCAGCTGCACCGCTGCCGCGCCGGCCGCCTCCAACAATCGCACCGTCCGCCTGACGTTGAACGGCCCCCCATACCCGTCGTCGGCGTCGACAATGACCGGAAGGGCGGTGGCCTCGACGATCGTGCCGACCCGCCAGGCGGTCTCGGTCAGAGTGACGAGGCCCAGGTCGGGCGCCCCGAGGTGGGTGTAGGCGAAGCCCGCCCCCGTGAAGTAGACCGCCTCGAACCCCGTCCGCTCGACGATGCGGGCCGTAAGCGCGTCCGGGGCGCCCGGCGCCACCAGGATCGGCCCGGTCGCCAGGCGGGCCCGGAGTCCCGCGGCCGGTGTCATGCCCGTCGCCTCCCGGCCAGGCGGGCCTCAGTGAACGGGACAATGCCTCCGGCGCGCAGGATGGCCAGCGAGATCCCCGTGAGGTTCACGATGGGAAGCGTCACCCCGGTGCGCAGGACCGTGACCTGACGGGCGTTGAGGTCGACCCGCAGGCGGTCACCCGCCTGGATCCCCGAGGTATCGGGGACGATGACCGCCGGCAGGCCGTTGTTGATGGCGTTTCGGAAGAAGATCCGGCCGAAGGACCGGGCGATCACCGCGGACACGCCCGCCTCCCGGAGGGCCACCACGGCCGCCTCCCGACTGCTCCCCGCCCCGAAGTTCACCCCGGCCACCACGAAGTCGCCGCGGCGCACCCGCGCGGCGAAGTGCTCGTCCAGTCCGCTCATGGCGTAGCGCCCGGCCTCGTCGAGGGGCCGTTCGAGATACCGGCCGGGGTAGATGTCGTCTGTCGTCACGTGGTCGCCGAAGACCCAGGCGGTCCCCTCCAGCACGTCCACTACAGCACCTCCCGCGGGTCGGTGAGCCGGCCGGTCAGCGCCGAGGCGGCCACCGTGAGGGGCGAGGCGAGGTAGATCTCGGCCGTCCGGTGCCCCATACGGCCCGGCGTGTTGCGCGTGACGGTCGCGACGCATCGTTCCCCCGGCCCGAGGAGTCCCGAGTGCAGGCCGGCACAGGCTCCGCACCCCGGTGCCTGCACGACCGCGCCGGCATCGACCAGCGCCTGCAGCGTCCCATCGGCCAGGCAGGCCCGCACCACGCGCTGGGTGGCGGGCGTCACGACGAGGGGCAGGCGCGACCGCCGCCCCCGGAGCACGCGCGCCGCCAGGCGCAAATCCTCCGCTTTGCCCCCCGCACAGGAGCCGATGTAGGCGCGGTCGAGCCTGGTCCCTTCCAGCGCCGCGACCGGGTGCACCTGGTCGACGGCAGGCGGGACGGCCACCAGCGGAGGCAGGTCAGCCACGGGGAAGACGTGAACCGCTTCGCACGCCTCCGGAGGCGAGGGGCTGAGGTCCACGGCGCCGGGAGTGGTCCCGTCGGCCCCGGCTCCGGCATCGGGTGGTGGGGCGATGATCCCGTTCTTCGCCCCCATCTCGATGGCCTGGTTCGTGAGCACCGCGCGCTCGTCCACCCCCAGCCCCGCGACGGCCTCCCCCACGTACTCCACCGCCCGGTAGATGGCAAAGTCCGCCCGCAGCGACCGCAGGACGGCCATGGCCAGGTCGCGCGCGGTCAGGTAGGGAGGCACCGCCCCGTCGAAGCGGATGAGCACCGTGGGGGGGACGCGCAACCACACCTCCCCGGTCACCAGCACGGTGGCCAGTTCCGTGGCTCCAACGCCGACCGCCACGGCGCCCACGGCCCCCGCGGTGCAGGTGTGCGAGTCGGCACCCACGATGAGCATCCCGGGCCGGGCCAGGCCCTCTTCGAGCAAGAGGTTGTGCATGACCCCCTCCGCGTCGAAGAAGTAGGGCAGCGCCCGGGCGCGGGCCCACGCGCGCGTGAACCCCACGATCTCCGCGTGGGTGAGCGTCGCCGCCGGGGTGAAGTGGTCGATGGCCAGGACGACGCGCTGGGGGTCCCACAGCCGGCCGCCCAGACGCTCGAGGATCGGGGCGATGCGGCGCGGGCCCGACGAGTCATGCATCACCGCCAGGTCGACCGTTGCCCATACCTCGTCCCCGGGCGCCACGGTTGGGCGCCCGGCGGCCCGGGCGATGATCCGTTCGGTCACCGTCATTGCGGTGCCGCCTCTCTCACCGTCCGCCGGCCTCCCGCCCGTCGCGGCGTGGGGACACGCCCGCGCCTGGAAAGCCTCCGGGGGGCCTGTCCGACCTCCGTCGCCGTCGAGCGATCGGCCGGACCGGGCAGGTAGCCCACGCTCCTCGAGATCGCGGCGGCGGCCTCGAGGACCATGGGGATCAGCGTTCGCACACGCCCGGGGGTGAACCGGTAGCTCGGGCCCGAGACGGTTAGCCCCGCCACCACCTCGCCCTGGGCGTTGCGGACGGGGGCGCTCACGGCGGAGGCACCGTCGACCCGCTCACCGGCACTGACGGCGTACCCGCGCTGGCGGATGCGGGCCAGCTCCTCCCGGATCCGCCCCCGGTCGGTCACCGTGCGCGCCGTCAGCGGCCGCACCTGCTGCCGGAGCACCGCCTCCACCGCCGGCGGATCGAGGTGCGCCAGCAAGACCTTCCCCGAGGCCCCGGCGAAGAGCGGCAGCGGCCGACCCAACTCGACGAAGTGGCGGACGTCCTGGACGCTTTCCACCTTCTCGATGCAGACCCGGTGTCCACTCTGCACGATGTTCAGGTTGACCGTCTCCCCGGTCTGGCGTGCCAGGGCTTGCATGACAGGCAGTGCGGCCTGGCGGACGTCCAGCGCGCGCAGGAAGGCGCTGCCGAGGCGAAATGCCATCAGGCCCAGGCCATAGCGCGCGGTGTGCGGGTCGCGGCGCAGCAGGTCGCGGGCGACCAGCGCCTCGACAAGACGGTGGACGGTCGCCTTGGGCAACGCGAGGCGCCGGCTGAGGTCGGTGATCCCCAGCTCCGGACCGTCCTCGACGAACGCCAGGAGGAGGTCCAGTGCCGTTCAACCGCCTGGACCCGCCTGCGCCCCTGCCCAGGAGGAGTGGTGTGTTCCATGATATGGAACAACGTTCTGCTTTACTTCCTTCCAAAGCCGGCTCCCCTTCTCCTCCTGCTCACCGCCCCGCCCCGTCCGCCACCCCCGGCCGCCCTGCCTCTCCTCCACCCGCAGGGCGCCACTCCTAGAGCGGGGTAGAATGACAATGCCGGTTACCGCCGTGTCCGGGAGGACCCCCATGCTCACCGTCGCCGACGTGATGACCCGTCGTCCCGTCATGGTTCCCGCCGACGCCACCGTCGCCGACGCCCTCGAGGCGATGAAGGCCCGGGGCATCAGCAGCGTCCTCGTCCCCCCGCTCCCCGGCCTCAGCGAGTACGGCATCGTCACCGCGCGCGACATCCTCACCAAGGTGGTGCGCGACGACCTCGACCCGACCCAGGTGCACCTGCACGAGATCATGACCTGGCGGCTCGTCACCGCCCGCCCGGCCTGGACGGTGGCCCAGGCGGCGGGGGTGATGGGCCAGGTGGGCGTCCGCCGCCTCCCCGTCGTGGAGGGCGGCGAGATCGTGGGGCTCGTCAGCGACACCGACCTCTTCACCGCGCTGGCCCCGCAGCAGGAGTGGGAGCACGTCCGCCGCGTGCGCAAGGCGCGGGCGGAGGAGCGGGTCTCCCGCACCGGGACGGTCCGCACCGTCGCCGACGTCATGTCGAGTCCCGTGCTGACCATCGGTCCTGACGCCACCGTGGCCGAGGCGGTGCGCAAGATGGTGGCCGCCGGCGTGAGCAGCCTGCTGGTGACGGAAGATGGCCCGGCGGCGCAGGGGATCCTCACCAAGCGGGACATCGTCCTCAAACTGGTGGCCGCGGAGCGGGACACCGCCCACGTGCGCGTCGGTGCGGTGATGTCTGCCCCGGTGCGCACCATCGAGCCCGGAGCCACCATCGAGGCGTGCTCGGCCCGGATGGCCGAGGCGGGCGTGCGGCGCTTCCCGGTGGCCCGGCCCGAGGCCCCCGGCGAGATCCTGGGGATCGTCAGCGACAGCGACATCCTGGCGGCGGTGGAGGCGCGCCGCTGGCAGGGACACCGCCGGCCGCGCTGGCCGACGGCCTACATCGTCGCCGACGTGATGCGCCCGCCGGCCGGACCCTTCCAGACCTGGGAGGAGGCGCTCTCCCCCGAGCTCTCCCTGTGGGAGGCGGCGGGGCGGATGCGGCGCGCCGGGGTCCGCCAGCTCCCGGTCGTGCAGGAGGGTTCGGTCATCGGGGTCGTGAGCGATACTGACATCGTGCGCGCCCTCGAGCAGCGGGGCGGCGGGGACTGACCCCGGCGCCGGCGGGTGTGTGCACGGCGCCCGCTGCGTCCTGCGCCGTCCATGCTCCGTCTCTCCCGCACCGGCCGCCTGCTCCTCGCCGCTGTCGGCGCCCCGCCGGGCGGCCCGCCGGCACGCCTCGACGGCGCTGCACCCGCCTCAGGGCCGGCACCTGACGCGGGCGGGCCTGCCACCCCACACCCGCGCCTCCGCCCGAGCGCGCACGACCTCGACCGCGCCGACCACCTGGCTCCCCTGTCCGAGGCCGCTCTGCTGCACGGCGTGGGCGGCTACCTGGCCGCGCTGCTGGGGCGGTTCGCCTCCGGTCCGCGTACGCTCGCGGCGCTCGTCCCTGTCCTGGAGGAGGGCCGGACCCTGACGCGCCGCGTCGGGGACGACCTGGTCCGCCTCGCCGCCGTGCTGGACGCCGAGGGCGTCCCCTGGGTGGTGCTCAGGGTCCGGCGGCAGCACGGCTCCACCACCTGCGGGTCCCTGCGCCTTCCGGCGCGCTGGCGTTCGCCTGCTCCCACCCCACCGTCCCGGGTGTCCCGGACCGGGACAGCGAAGCGGCCCCCTTCCCCCTCCGCCTCTACGGCGACCTGGACATCCTCATCGGCCCCGAGATGCGTACGCTCGTCCGTGACCGCCTGGCCCGGCTCGGGGCACGACCGCTCCGGGAGCGCGCCCCGTCACCGGCAGCGCACCGGCCCGCTCCCCCGACCAGGGGGGACGGGACCGCTCCCCGGACGGCAGGACGTCCACCCCGGCCGATGGCCACCGCGGACGAGCCCGGGCAGGAGGCATGGCAACTGCCGGGCGGCACGATCCTCGACCTGCACTGGGACCTGGTGCACCGCCCGCAGGCCCGTGCCTGGTACCGCATCCCGGTGGCGAGGGTGCTGGCGCGGCGGCGACGGGTGACATCAGGCGAGGTGGCGTGTCCCGTGCTGGAGGTCACCGACGCCGTCCTGCACCTGGCCCTCCACGCCGGCCTCCACGGGGGATGGCGCCTCATCTGGCTGAAGGACATCGAGCGGGCCGTGCGGCTGGAAGCGCCGGACTGGACGGTCCTGGTGGAGCGGGCCCGCCGGTGGGGCGCGGTCGACCCGGTGTGGCTGGCCCTTGCGCGGGCGCGCGGGCTGCTCGGCGCGGCCATTCCCCAGGGCGCGCTGCACAGGTTGCAGCCCTCGCGGGCGGCCCGTCTGGCCGCTCTGACCCTGGCGCTGGCAACGCCCGCCGTCCCGCTGTGCCGCCCCTCAGGCCTGGCGCGGCGCCTCGCCCTGGCCGTCCGCCCCGACGCGCGGCCCCACCTCCACCGTCGTCCCTTCCCGCCCGGGGAGGAGCTCGAAGGGGAGGTCGCGGGGCGCTGTGGCCATCAGGGCGTCGAGTAGGTCGTCGGCGTGCGCGGGGTCGTGGTGGAACGTCATCAGCCGGCGCACGCCGGCCAGGCGGGCGAAGGCCAGCGCGTGCGGAAAGGCGCTGTGCCCCCACCCGACGTGCCGGGCGTACTCGTCGGGCGTGTACTGCGCGTCGTGGATGAGCAGGTCGGCGCCCGCCGCCACCGCGTACCCCGAGGTCCACGCGGGCTCGTCGGGGAAGCGGCGCGCGCACAGCGCCGGCTCGTGGTCGGGGAGGTAGGCGAGCACCGCCCCGTCCTCGGCGATGCGCAGGCCCGCCGTGGGCCCCGGATGGCAGACGAGGTCCGCGTCGACCTCGAACTCGCCGAGTGCGAACGGCGCGAGCGGCAGGTCGTGCAGGACGAGCTGCCCGGGCACGTCGCGCAGCGGCATGGGGAAGAGCGGCGGGGAGAGGTAGCGGGCGAGCCGCGTCCGCAGGTCCTGGGTCGTGGAGGGCGGGCCCCAAATGTGCACCGCTGTCCCCTCGCGGAAGAGCGGCGGGAAGAACCCCAGCCCCTGCAGGTGGTCCAGGTGCAGGTGGGTGAGCAGGATGTCCACGCGCGGCAGGTCGCCGGGCAACGCCGCGCCGAGCCGCCGCAGTCCCGTCCCGGCGTCCAGGATGAGGACCGTGCCGGCGCGCCCCCGGACCTCCACGCAGGCGGTGTTGCCGCCGTACCGCACCGTCTCCGGTCCGGCGCTGGGCAGCGACCCGCGAGTGCCCCACACCGTGACCCTCATGCCTCAGCCCCTGCTGCCGCTGCCGGGCGCAGGCCCCGGTGCCCGGCCCGGCGCCCGTTCCCGCCGGGGGCAGGCTGGCTCACGGGCCCGACTCCCAGAACGCCGCCATCCCGCCGAGGAAGCGGTCCCCCTGCCCCACCAGCGGCAGGGCCACGACCTCCAGCCGCCGCCTGACGCCGTCGAGACCTTCGATCCAAAAGGCCCGCTGCATAGGCCGGCGCTCTCGCAGGGCGACGACCAGCGGGAGCTCCGCGGGGGAGAGGGGCCGGCCACGCTCGTCGGTAGGGTGAAACGCGGTCGCCCAGTGTTCCAGCGGCATCTCGCCCGCTTCGTCGAAGCGACGGCCCAGCAGTGCCTCGGCCGGTTCGTTGTAGAAGAGGAGCGTGCCCTCGGCGTCCACCAGGAAGACTGGCACGGCTAGGTAGCCCGCCAGCTGGCGCATCAGGATGAGCTCGATCGGGTACTGCTTCATCGCCCCGGGCCGGTCCCCATGGCGGCGGGTCCGGGGCGGGAGGAGGCAGACGGCGTGCTCGACCTGCCGGGCGCGGGCGTGTTTAACCTGCCGGGAGCGGGGGAAAACCGTCCGTGGACCGGCGGGCCTACCTCCCCACCCGGGGGGCGCACCGAGCTGCGACGGTCGCGTGGTTGCTCGCCCCCCAGCAAGTCCGGTCCGGCGACCACGTTGCCGGGGACCCCGTCCCGACCCACGCCCGGCGGGGTCCCCTTCTCTGCTCGGCGGGTCGTCCGGCGCGCCACCAGCCCCGCACACCTCAGGCCCGGGCTACCGTGCGGTAGCGGCGCACCCCCTCGGCGATCCGCTGCAGCCCCTCGTCGATGGCGGCGATGGAGGCGGCGTAGGAGAGCCGCAGGTAGCCCTGCCCGGAGCTCCCGAAGGCAGTCCCGGCGAGTACTGCGACCCCCATCTCGTTGAGGAGGAAGCTGGCGAAGCGCTGGCTGTCGACGTCGACGCCCGTGACGTTGGGGAAGACGTAGAACGCCCCCAGGGGGGTCCGGCAGGTGATGCCCTCGATGGCGTTCAGGCCTTGGACGATGTGGTCGCGCCGACGGCGGAACTCCGCCACCATGCGGTCGACGGCGTCCTGCGGGCCGCGCAGCGCCTCCATCCCGGCCACCTGGGTGAAAGCCGCCGGGCAGGAGGTGGCGTTGGTGGCCAGCTGCGTCATGCGCTCGGCCAGCGCTGCCGGCATCACGCCGTACCCCAGCCGCCACCCCGTCATGGCGTAGGTCTTGGAGAACCCGTCCAGGATGATGGTGCGCTCCTGCATCCCCGGCAGGCTGGCGATGCTCGGGGCTTCCACCCCGTAGGTGATGCGCCCGTAGATCTCGTCGCTGAGGACCCAGGCATTCGTCCGCTGCACCGCCTCGGCGATCGCCGTCAGGTCGTCGGCGGTGAGGACGGAGCCGCACGGGTTGTGGGGGGAGTTGAGGACGACCAGGCGCGTCCGCGGCGACAGCAGGCTGCGCAGCTCCTCGGGGTCGACGCGGAAGTCGTTGCGCTCGCGCAGCGGCAGCGGCTTCACCGCCCCGCCGGCGAAGCGCGCCATCGACTCGTAGATGGGGTAGCCCGGGTTCGGCACGACCACCTCGTCGCCGGGCTCGACCAGCATGAGCATGGCGAAGAACATCACCGGTTTGGCGCCGGTGGTGAGGACGACCTCCTGGGGCTGGACGGGGATGCGGCGCGTGCGGGCCACGTACTCGGCCACCACCTCACGCGCCTCCCACAGGCCTGCCGTGGGCGTGTAGTGGGTGTAGCCCTCCTGCAGGGCGCGGACCGCCGCGTCCTTGATGTGCGCGGGGGTGTCGAAGTCGGGCTCGCCGACCTCGAGGTGAACGATGTGCCGGCCCTGGCGTTCCAGCTCCTTGGCCCGGGCCAGCACCTCGAACGCCGTCTCCGTCCCCAGCAGGGCCATCCGCTCGGCCAACCGTGCCTCCACGTGCCTCGCCTCCTTGGGTGTCCTGTGCGGGTTTCGACTGCCGGGGCATCCCTCCCTCCGCCCCCACCCCGGGAGGACCGCGCGCTGGTAGAATTCCGCGCATGAGGGTCATCCACTACGGGCTTGGGCCGATCGGCCTGGGCATCGCCCGGGTCCTCCTCGAGCGGGGTCACCAGATCGTCGGCGCGGTCGACATCGACCCGGCCAAGGTCGGCCGGGACCTGGGCACCCTGCTCGACGGACCGCCGCTCGGGGTCGAGGTGACGGCCGACCCCGCCGACGCCCTCCGGGCCGGCGCACAGGTCGCCGTCCACTCCACCGGGTCGCGGTTGCTCGCCGTGTTGCCGCAGCTGGAGACGCTGGTGGAAGCCGGCCTCCACGTCACCTCGACCTGCGAGGAGTTGGCCTTCCCCTGGCGCAGGTACCCCGAGGTCGCCCGCCGGCTGGACGCGCTGGCGCGCCGCCGGGGGATCACCGTCGTCGGCCTGGGGGTGAACCCGGGGTTCGCCATGGACGCCCTGCCCCTGCTCCTGACCGCTCCCTGCGAGCGGGTCGACCGGGTCGTGGTGGAGCGCCGGGTGGACGTGGGCCGCCGCCGGGAGCAGCTCCAGCACAAAGTGGGTGTGGGCCTCACTCCGGCCGCTTTCGCGGCGGGGGTGCGGGAAGGCCGCCTGGGACACGTCGGCCTCCCCGAGTCCGCCGCCATGATCGCAGACGCGCTGGGATGGGACCTCACCGATCTGGGGGAGGAGATCGCCCCGCTGGTGGGCCCGGACGGGCTGGTCACGGGCGTCCATCAGGTGGTGTGGGGCCGGCGCCCGGGTGACGTCCCGGAGGCCCCTTCCCTTTGGCTCGACCTGCAGATGGCCGTCGGGCTTCCCGGCCGCGATGCCGTTACTCTCTATGGGCACCCCATGCTTCAGCTGGAGGTGGCGGGGGGCATCCACGGTGACGTGGCCACCTGGGCCATCGTCGCGAATGCCCTCCCGCTCATCCTGGAGGCCCCCGCGGGCCTGTGCTCGGTGGCGCGCCTGCCGCTCCTCCACCTGACGTCGCCGTCGGTGGGAGGACCGCACGGGCGACCACAGCCACGCTGACGGATGCTGCGCCTGTGGCGAGCAGCAGCTCGGCACAGGCCGCCGCCGTCGCGCCGCTCGTCATGACGTCGTCCACGAGCCAGACGGGCCGACACCCTACCGACGACGCCAGCGGCGTGGAGGCAAAGGCGTGACGCACGTTGCGCACCCGGTCGGCATACCCCAGACCGCGTTGCGGAGGGCCCGCCCGGATTCGCCTGAGCGCCTCCTCCAGGAGCGGGAGGCGCAGGACCTCCGCCACGGCGCGCGCCAGGATCGCCGCCGGATGGTAGCCCCGTGCGCGCAGGGCGTCCGGGTGGGCGGGGACCGGGACCAGCACCGCCCGGGCGGCGACCACCCCCTCCCGGGCGAGCGCCTCCCCCAGCTGCCGGCCCAGGGCACGGCCAACGTCCACCGCCGCAGCGAACTTGAAGCGGTGGACGGCCCGGCGCAGATGACCCTGGAAGAGCCCCAGCGCCCGCACGGTCCGGAAGGGCGGCGGGTGGAGGAGGCACCGGACGCAGAGACGACCGCCGGTCGCGCGACCGTCCAGCACCGGGACGCCACACCGACCGCAGAGGGGGACCGCGATCCCCGCCAGGCCCCGCAGACAGTCCGCGCACAGGCCCACCGGGCCGGGCCGGTGGCAGCCTGCACACCGCGGGGGAAAGAGGAGCGCGGAGAGGCCGCCGAGTACACCGAGCGCCCACTCACGCCCGGCCCATCGCCCGGCCCATCCACGGCCAGCCCGGCCCCCTCCGCCCCATCCCCGCCCAGGGTCCGCCACATCCTGCTCATCGGCAGCGGCGCGGAAATTTCAGGGGGGGTCGACGGCGCGGCTCAGGTGCCCTCTTCCCAGGAGCTCAGGTAGCGCTGCTGCTCGGGGGTGAGGGTATCGATCGCCACGCCCATGGCCGCGAGCTTGAGGGCGGCCACCTGGTCGTCGAGCGCCTGCGGGACCGGGTAGACGTCGGGGCGCAGCCCGCGGCCTTCCCGCACCAGGTACTCCACGGCCAGGGCCTGGTTGGCGAAGCTCATGTCCATGACCGCCGCGGGGTGCCCCTCCGCGGTCGCCAGGTTGACTAGACGCCCTTCCGCCAGCAGGTAGAGGCGACGGCCGTCCTGGAGGAGGAACTCCTCCACGTAAGGGCGCACCGTCCGCCGGCTGCGGGCCAGATCCGCCAGGGCGGCGACGTCGATCTCCACGTTGAAGTGCCCGCTGTTTCCCAGGATGACCCCGTCCTTCATCCGCTCGAAGTGCTCCCGCCGGATGACGTCGCGGTTGCCGGTGGCGGTGATGAAGAGGTCCCCCAGCGCGGCCGCCTCCAGCAAAGGCATGACCTGGTAGCCTTCCATCACCGCTTCCAGCGCCGGCAGCGGGTCCACCTCGGTGACGATCACCCGGGCCCCCATCCCCCGCGCCCGCATCGCCACGCCCCGGCCGACGGGCCCGTAGCCGCAGACGACGACGACCCGCCCGGCCAGCAGGAGGTTGGTGGCGCGGAGGATGCCGTCGATGGTGGACTGGCCGGTCCCGTAGCGGTTGTCGAAGAGGCGCTTCGTCCGGGCGTCGTTCACGGCGATAATGGGGTAACGCAGGACGCCGTCGCGCGCCATTGCCCGCAGGCGGACCACGCCGGTGGTGGTCTCCTCCGTGCCGCCGATGACCTCCGCCAGGAGCTCGGTGCGAGCGCTGTGGATGGTGGAGACGAGGTCGGCCCCGTCGTCCATCGTCACGTGGGGGCGAATGTCCAGAGCCTGGCCGATGTGGCGGTAGTAGGTGTCGCGGTCCTCCCCCTTGATGGCGAAGACGGGGATCTGCTCCTCCACCAGCGCGGCGGCCACGTCGTCCTGCGTCGAGAGCGGGTTGCTGGCGCACAGCCGGACCGTGGCTCCGCCGGCGACCAGCGTCCGCATGAGGATCCCGGTCTCGGTGGTGACGTGGAGGCAGGCGGCGATGCGGATGCCGGCCAGAGGGCGCTCGCGGGCGAAGCGCTGGCGGAGGCGGGCCAGCACGGGCATCTCCCGCTCCGCCCAGGCCAGCCGGGCCCGGCCGGCGGCGGTCAGGGCCAGGTCTCGTACGTCAAAGGCCATCCCCACCGGTTCCACGGCAGCCACCGCCCCTCACACGGACCACTCCCGGCCTGATGCCCCGGCCGGCCAGACGCTCCCGGCTCGACGTAACGATGCATCGTCCCACACTCCGCGGAGCCGTGTCAAACGCCGCATTGCCTCACAGTGCATCCAAGCGAGGCCGGGGCATTGCCTCATCGATGTGCTGCGACTCCGGGTCAACTGAATCAACACGCCCCGCGGGGCGGTCTGGCCCGGCCCGCGGACAGCACGGGTCCTGCCCCCTGCCTGTTCCCGTCACCGGTTCGAGCTCCTCCAAACGGTGGAAGGAAGAGCTCTGGACCCCCCGCAATCTTCCCGGGAACCACCCATCATCCAGCGCGCGGTCGACCTGCGGGCCTGCACCGGCGGGAAGCGCCTCCGGTCGGGGAGCCCTGTGGGGCCGACGCGCGGACTGCCGGGAGGGGAAAGCAATGCGCTGGCGCACCCGCAGAGGGTTTGCCGTGGTGAGCATGGCCGGTCTCCTCGTCGTCCTGGTCGTGGCGCTGGGCTACGGCCAGTCGACCGCCCCCAGCTCGCGGGAGTTGAAGCGGCTGGTCCGGATGTCGCCAGTGCCCCCGGATCCCGGCGAGGGCTCCCCTACGGCCGCCGGGCAGGCCAGGGTGGGGAACGCCCCGACGGAGGAGGCCGAGACCGTAACCAACGTCCAGGTCAGCAAGCGCCAGCGCCCCGGCGACTCCCTGCGCGTGGGGGCGAGCGAGACCACACTGGCGTCGACCCCCGACGGGCAGAAGCTCGTCGCCGGCTGGAACGACGGCGAGGGGTTCGCCTTCGCCCCCTTCGGCCCCCCACCGGCCCTGGGGCTGTCGGGCTTTGGCGTCTCCACCAACGGCGGGGCGAGCTGGACCGACGCCGGGGCTCCCCCACCCGGCTCGGTGGTCGCGCTGGGTCCCGGGAGGCGCGGGCAGAGTGCCACCGGGCGCTACGTCACGCGCGGCGACCCCTGGCTGGCCGCCGCAGGAACCGGGAAGGGGGAGACGACCCTCTACTTCAGCAATTTGGCGGTGTGGGAGGACCAGGACCCGGCGGGTCCGCCGGCGGGCGTGAGCGTCCACCGGGGGCGCTTCAGCGGCAAGGGCTTCGCCTGGACGGACGCCGTCCTCCTCCAGTCGCCCAACTACCCCGACGACTTCCTCGACAAGGAGGCCATGACCGCCGACGGGAGCGCCGTCTACGTGACCGTGACCAACTTCATCGAGCTGTGCCGCCAGCCGTTCTTCGGCTTCGGGCAGATCGAACTCTACCGCTCCCTCGACGGAGGGACGACCTGGAGCCGGCGGATCGTCCAGCCGGACGAGGCCTTCGTCACGGATCCCAAGGATCCGACCTGCGGCCAGGACGGCATCGTGAACCAGGGCTCCGCCCCCGCGGTAGGCCCCAGCGGGGAGCTGTACATCGTCTGGGAGCGCGGCTGGTTCGCGCCGCTCCTGGGCGGGGGGACCCAGTGGGCTGCCGCGGGCCACCATCGCCTTCCGCCGCTCGCTGGACCAGGGGCAGAGCTTCGGGTCGCGGCGGACGCTGGTCTCCCTCTGCTCCGGGGCGCTCAACCCGCCGGCCGGCTACAACCGCACCGTCACCAACGACTTCCCGCGCATCGACGTCATCCGGACGGGCAAGCACGCCGGGCGGATCCTCGTCACCTACCAGGACTGCCGGGCCGCCGCCGGGACGGCACCCTTCGGGCAGGACACCGACGTCTACGTGATCTTCTCCGACGACCAGGGGGAGCACTGGAGCGCCCCCATCCCGCTGCACCGGCGGGCCGACCGGCGCATCCAGTTCTGGCCGGCGGTGGCGGTCGACGGGCGGGGCGTGGCCACGGTCGTCTACTATCAGAGCCGCGAGGTGAACGTGACGAAGGACCCCAACGACCTGGAGTGCTCGGTGCGAGTGGGAGGTCCGCTGGACAACCCGATCCTGCGCCAGAGCCGGGTGAGCTCGCTGGTGGACGTCTTCCTGGTGCGCTCGCTCGACGGGGGGCAGACCTGGAGCTCCCCGGCCCGCGTGACCACCCGGACCACCAACTGGTGCCGGGCCACACCGCTCAACAGCATCATCCCCAACTTCGGTGACTACATCGACGTGCGGGCGGTGAAGGACCGGGCCCTCATCACCTGGGCGGACGGGCGGAACAACGGGGCGGTGAACCTGATCCCCACCGTCTTCTTCGCCCAGCCCTGAGGAGGACATGCGGAAGACGGGCCTCGTGATGGCGGCGCTGCTGGCCCTGGCCCGCTGCCCTCCCCTCTGGGCAGGGCCGGCCGGGCCCGGCCTCTCCGCGCTCCCCATGGGGGTGGCACCGGCGGGGACCGGGCTCTCCGCGCGCCCCGTGGGAGCGGCACCGGCAGGACCGGACCTCCCCCCACTTCCTCGCCTCTCCCGGCCCTGCCGGCTGGAAGACGGGCCTGCTGCAGGATGGCGGCGCCTGGATCTGCCGGCCCTGGGCCTGCGGCTTGCGTATCCCCCCACGTGGACGGTCCAGGTGGAGGGGCGGACGCTGCGCTTTCGTGCTGCGGCGGCTGTTGTGGCCCGCCTCGAGGTCCCGGGACGGGTCGACAATCCGACAGCGTGGCTGACGGCGCAGCGGGCGCAGCCGGGGTGCCGGGCGGCCCTCTACGCGTCAGGACCGGCGGCGCGCTGCCCGGGGGCCGGCGGCGGGGTGGCGGTCCACCTCCTCGTCGCCGGCCATCCGGTCACGGTCTGGTTCGCTGCGGCCGTCCCGCCGACCGTGTGGTGCGGCCTGGTGGCCGGGCTGGCGGCGACGGGCGGGCGATGACGCGAGGGTGATCCCCCGCAGGACGGCGGCCCGCCGCGGGCGATCCCCGGTTGCGGACGAGGAGCACGCCCGCCGGGACGATCCCGGCGGGCGTGCAGGGTCGACCGCACCCGCCGCCGTGGCCCGCGGGGCGGCTACTCGATGAAGTCCTTCAGCCGCTTGCTGCGGCTGGGGTGGCGGAGCTTGCGCAGCGCCTTCGCCTCGATCTGGCGGATGCGCTCGCGCGTGACCCCAAACTCCCGGCCGACCTCCTCCAGCGTGCGCGGCCGCCCGTCGTCCAGGCCGAAGCGCAGCCGCAGCACCTTCCGCTCGCGCGGTGTGAGGGTCTCCAGCACCCCCTCCAGCTGCTCCTTGAGCATGGTGAAGGAGGCCGCCTCCGCCGGGGCCAGGGCGTCGTGGTCCTCGATGAAGTCGCCCAGGTGGCTGTCCTCCTCCTCCCCGATGGGCGTCTCCAGCGAGATCGGCTCCTGGGCGATCTTCATGATCTCGCGCACCCGCTCGGGCGAGAGGGGCTTGCCGTCCGGGCCCTTCATCGCCTCGCCGATCTCCTCCGGCGTGGGCTCGCGCCCCAGCTCCTGCAGGAGCTGCCGGGAGACGCGGACGAGCTTGTTGATCGTCTCCACCATGTGCACCGGGATGCGGATGGTGCGGGCCTGGTCGGCCAGCGCCCGCGTGATCGCCTGCCGGATCCACCAGGTGGCGTAGGTGCTGAACTTGAACCCCTTGCGCCAGTCGAACTTCTCGACGGCGCGGATGAGCCCCAGGTTGCCCTCCTGGATGAGGTCGAGGAAGAGCATGCCGCGGCCCACGTACTTCTTGGCGATGGAGACGACCAGGCGCAGGTTGGCCTCGATGAGGCGCCGCTTGGCCTCCTCGTCGCCCTTCTCCATGCGCTGGGCCAGGTCGACCTCCTGCTCGGGCGTCAGCAGCGGGACCTTCCCGATCTCCTTCAGGTACATCCGGACCGGGTCGTCGATGCTGACGCCCTCCAGGTCCTCCTCGAGCTCCTCGGGCTTCTCCTCCTCCTTGGCCTCGTCGACGATCTCGACGCCCTGCTCGGTGAGCAGAGAGTAGATGCGGTCGATCTCCTCGACGTTCTGCTCCGCCTCCGGGAAGCGCTCCAGGATCTCGTCGTGGGTGACGTAGCCCCGCTGGCGCCCCAGGTCGATGAGCGGGCGCAGCGCAGCCGCCAGCGGCGTCGCCTCGCGCTGCGGCTCCGTCTCGTCAGTGGTCACCATCGGCACCGGTTCCTTCCGCTTCGCCATCGCCATCACCCCCCTTCCGGGGAGCCCCCTCGGCGGTGCCCGCACGCAGGCGCCGCACCGCCAGCTGCAGCCGCAGGACCTCCGCCTGCAGCTGTCGCAATCGCCCGACATCGCCCGCCCGCTCGGCGGCGGCGAGCTCGCGGCTGACCCGGTCCTGCGCGGCGCGCAGCCGTTCGGCCTGCAGCAGCCGGACGCAGTCCGTCAGCACCCGCTCCCTGACCTTTTCCGCCAGGTCCACCGGCCTAAACAGCAGGCGCGTCAGGTCGGCGACCGCCTCCGCGTCGACCCGATCGCACAGGGCCTCGGCCGCCTCGTCGCTCTCCAGCAGGACGCGCGCCAGCTTGGCGTACCGGGGATGCTCGAAATCCGCCGCCTGCAGGTGCCGCCGCACCGCGGCGCGGGCCTGCAGGTCGTGCACCATCAGCCAGACCAGGTCGTGCTCGGCCCGCTCGCGTCCCGACGCGGGCTCGAGGACCGGGGGCGGCGCGGGGCGGCCGGAGTTGCCCCGGCGCGGCCCGGCCGCCAGGCGCTGGCGCAACGCCGCCTCGGCCAGGCCGGCGCGTTCCGCCACCATCCGGACGTATTCGGACTGGCGGACGGGATTGGCAACAGACGCAATGACAGCCAGCATTTCGTCGGCCAGGGCCACCCTTCCTTCTACCGTGTGCGTGTCATGGCGGCCCAGCGCCTGCTCGAACCGGAACTCGAACATTGGCAGGGCCTGATCCACGAGCGTCCGGAACTTGTCCGCACCCGCCCGGCGCAGGAAGGCGTCGGGATCGCCCTCGGGGAGCACCGCCACCCGGGCGGCCACCTCGGCCTCTTCGAAAAGCCCGAGCCCGCGCTCCGTGGCCGCCAGACCGGGCGCGTCCGCGTCGTAGACCAGGACCACGCGTGGGGCCACCCGCCGCAGCAGGCGGACATGGTCCACCGTGAGCGCCGTCCCCAGCGTGGCCACGGCGTTCCGCACCCCGAACTGGTGGCAGGCCAGCACGTCCATGTAGCCTTCGACCACGACCGCCTCGCCGACCTCCCGGATCGCCTCCCGCGCCTGCGGCAGCCCGTAGAGCAGCCGCCCCTTGTTAAACGCCGGCGACTCGCGGGAGTTCAGGTACTTCGGCACCGCGTCGTCCAGCGCCCGCCCGCCGAACCCCACCACCCGCCCCTGCAGGTCGTGGATGGGGAAGATGAGGCGGTGGCGGAACATGTCGTAGTGCCCGCGTCCGGGCCCCCCCTCGCGCGCCTGCACGAGCCCCAGCCGCTCCAGTAGCTCGACGGCGAAGCCGCGCGCCCGCAGCGCCCCGAGCAGCGCGTCCCACGCCGCCGGGGCGTACCCCAGGCCGAAGCGGCGTGCCGTCTCCTCGTCCACCCCGCGTTGCGCCAGGTAGGCACGGGCCACCCGCCCCCGCGCCCCCTCCAGCTCGGCCCGGAAGAAGCCCGCCGCGGCGTCCAGGGCGCGCAGCATCGTCTCCCGCTCCGAGCGGGCCTCCCGCTCCTCGGCCGGCCGCGGCAGCGTCACACCGGCGCGGGTCGCCAGCGCCTCCAGGGCCTCCGGGAAGGTCAGCCCCTCCATGCGCATGACGAAGTCGAAGACCGTCCCGCCCAGGTGACAGCCGAAGCAGTACCACAGCCCCCGCTCCGGGTCGACGTGGAAGGAGGGGGTCTTCTCGGCGTGGAAGGGGCACAGCCCCTTGTACTGCCGCCCCGCCCGCTTCAGGGTGACGTGGGCGGAGACCACCTCCAGCAGGTCGACCCGCTGGCGGATCTCCTCCGTGATCCCTGCCCCTGGGGGACGCATCCTCCACTCCCGGCGGAGAACAGCCGGAAAGGGCGGTGGGTGCCCGCCCTTTCCCCCGGCTGCCGACCGCCACCTCGGCTTCGCGTTCCCGGAAGGACCCTCCTGCCGGTCCGACCTCCCAATGGCATCAACGCCTGTGGCCCCACCCTTTATGCCCGGGCCGCGGCATGCCCGGGGCGGCTACAGGGGCCGCGGCTTGCCCGGGCCGCGGCTTTGCCGGAGGTTGCCCCCTCGGCGCCCCCCACCCTCCCCGCGCCCTCTCCGAACCTTCGTCTAAAGTTCCCGCGAGACGGGCACAACCTCCTGGTGGACCTCACCTACCTCTTCCTGGACCGGCTCGCCCTGGACCGGTCGGGGCGTCAGGTGCTGCTGTGTGCCGCCGCGCTCACGGCCGACGGGACGCCGGTACCACTCCTGGCCGACCGCCCGCGCGGGAACCTGGAGGACGGGTGGCGGGCGGTGCTGCGGGCGGTGAAGGCCTCCGGGCGTCTGCGGGGGCTCCGCCTGGTGTGCTGTGACGGCGACCGGGCGGTGGTGCGGGCGATCCAGGCCGAGCTGCCCGGAGCCCTGGTCCAGTTCAGCCTCCCCCACCGCCTCCTGGCTATGCGCCGCGCCGTCTCCCCACGCCACCGCGGCCGGTGCCTGGCCGAGGCCCGGGCGATCTTCCGGGCTCCGTCCCGGGCGGAGGCGCTCGCCCGGTACGAGAGGTGGGTGGCGCGCTGGTCCGCTGTAGGGGAGTGGGCGGCGCAGACCTTCCGCACCGAGATCGGGCTCTGCCTGACCTTCTACCGGTTCCCGCAGCCGATCCGCCGACAGTTGCGCAGCGCGCACCTGGCGGCGCGCCTCTTCCG